>JAEEOD010000221.1 GCA_016284115.1 Bacteroidaceae bacterium | reverse complement strand
AAGATAGTAAAAAACTATATATTTGCATCTAGAATCAATCTCTAAGTTCATGGAAGACCTGAATCTAACACCATTTCGAAAGACAGTAGTAGGAGTGCAATTTTTGTTTGTGGCTTTCGGATCAACTGTCCTGGTGCCATTGTTAGTAGGACTTGATCCATCGACAGCCTTGTTCTCTGCTGGTATTGGCACATTAATCTTTCATTTAGTGACCAAAGGCATTGTCCCTATTTTCTTAGGTTCCAGTTTTGCTTTCATTACACCCATAATTGCAGCTTCTGCTGAATGGGGTATGCCTGGCACTTTGGCTGGTTTTGCTGGCGTGTCACTGATTTATTTCTTGATGGCAGGCTTGATAAAGTGGAAAGGCATGCAGTTACTCGACCGCCTTTTTCCTCCTGTTGTAATTGGCCCTGTAATCATGTTGATAGGCTTATCGCTCTCGGGCACTGCTGTTGATATGGCCAAAACCGATTGGCTGTTGGCTTTGGTGGCATTGGCGGTTTCTATCATCGTGATGATGTTTGGCAAAGGACTGCTCAAATTGTTGCCTGTAATCAGTGGCATCATTGCAGGCTTTGTGGTAGCAATCTGCCTGGGTAAGGTGGATTTTTCTGCTGTAGCAGATGCTTCTTGGTTCGCTTTGCCTCAGAATATCCGTCATCCGCAGTTGCCAGCATTCCAGTGGGAGCCTTTCATCTTCATGATGCCAGTAGCATTAGCAGCTGTGGTGGAACATGTGGGTGATGTTTATGCAATCAGTGCAGTGGCAGATAAGGACTTTGTGAAGAACCCTGGTTTGCATCGCACGATGTTAGGTGATGGTTTGGCTTGTTTGGCTGCAGCCTTGATGGGAGGTCCTCCTGTAACTACCTATAGTGAGGTAACAGGTGCTGTACAGATTACGCGTATCACTAATCCACAGGTAATTCGTATTGCTGCCGTTACTGCCATTTTGTTCTCTATTGTAGGTAAACTGAATGCCATTTTACAGGCTATACCTCAAGCCGTATTGGGTGGTATCATGCTGTTGCTTTTCGGTTCTATCGCTGCAGTGGGTGTGCAGAACTTGATGCGTAACCATGTAGATTTCGGTGTAACACGCAACATCATTATTGCCAGTATAATTCTGACAACAGGAATCGGTGGAGCCGTGTTGACAGCTGGCTCGTTTTCTCTTTCTGGCATCGGTTTGGCAGCATTGATAGGTTTGGTACTGAACCTGATACTTCCTAAGGAGAAAAAAGCATAACTGTTAAGACCATTTAAACTTTAATACTATGACGAAATACACATTATTGAGTTTTTTAGGCTTTGACCATTCGAAACACAGAATCAGGACTGAAGTGTTAGCAGGTATAACTACCTTCTTGACCATGAGCTATATTTTAGCTGTCAATCCTTTGATTCTGGGTGACGCAGGAATGGACAAGGCAGCAGTGTTCTCAGCTACTGTGATAGCAGCAGTTGTGGCTACGTTGGTAATGGCATTCTATGCAAAGATGCCATTCGCATTGGCTTCGGGCATGGGTTTAAATGCATTCTTTGCTTATACCTTGGTAGCTGTAATGGGTTACACCTGGCAGGAAGCTTTGGCAGCTGTTTTGTTTGAAGGTGTCATCTTTATCCTTCTCACTGTGTTGAGGGTAAGAGAAGCTATCGTGAATGCCATTCCTCTGAACCTGCGTTATTCTATTTCTGTAGGTATTGGCCTTTTCATCGCTTATATCGGTTTGAAAAATGGTGGAGTAATTGTTTCCAACGCTTCTACCGTTACTTCACTTTGTAGTTGGACACCCACATCGCTGGTGGCTGTGGCAGGTGTCTTAATAGGTGCTGCTTTACTGAAGCTAAATGTGAAAGGTGCCTTGTTCATCACCATTTTATTGATGACATTGATAGGCATTCCATTTGGCGTTACACAGATACCCGAAGATTTCTCTTTGATGAGTTTGCCTTCATCTATTGGGCCTGTGGCTTTGAAGTTTGATTTCTCGCGATTCATAGCTTTAGATGTGGAATATCTGATTGTGGTATTTACGTTGTTGTTCATGGATCTGTTTGATACGTTGGGTACCTTGATTGGTGCATCCACCAGTGCTGGTATGGCCGATAAGAACGGACGCATACATGGTCTGAACAAAGCCTTGATGGCAGATGCTGTAGGTACCACAGTAGGTGCTCTGTGCGGTACATCAACCGTTACTACTTATGTAGAAAGCACCACAGGTATTGCTGAAGGTGGACGAACAGGCTTGACTGCTTTCTCTGTAGCTATGCTGTTTTTAATCGCCTTGTTCTTTTCGCCTTTGTTTTTGATGATTCCTTCTGCCGCTACTACCAGTGCTCTGGTGTTGGTAGGTGTGATGATGATCAGGCCTATCACCAAATTGGATTTCCATGATATGTCAGAGGCTTTGCCATGCTTTGTCACCATCTTGATGATGCCGTTTACTGCAAGTATCTCAGAGGGTATTGTGCTGGGTATGTTGTCATATGTGATTGTAAAGGTACTGGTTGGCAAGGGCAAGGAACTGTCTTGGGTGATGTATGTGTTAGCAGCTTTCTTCGTACTGAAGTATGTGGCGCCATTATTATAAATTGATAATTATAAGCTTTATGAAAAAGATAGTATTTGCATTATTTACAGCATTAATGTTTGTTGGTCAGTGGTCAGTGATCAATGGCCAGAATATACAGTTGCATTATAATTCGAGTCATGCATTGTATGATGACCTATCTGGCCGTCCGAGGGTATTTACAACTTTTGAAATGTACAAGCCCGATAAATGGGGTAATACTTTCATGTTTACAGATATCAACTACTATGCCGATGGAGCAGCTGGAGTATATTGGGAAATATCTCGTGAGTTCAATATCTCTAAGAATAAGCAGTGGGCTTTCCATTTGGAGTATAATGGTGGTGCTACTAGTATTAAGAACACCGCCATTGCTTCCCGGTTCCAGCATGCATTCTTGACAGGTTTTGCCTGGAATTGGGCAAGTAGTGACTTTAATAGAACTTTCTCTTTGCAGGCACTCTACAAACAGTATTTCAACGGTATGGGACGTGACGGTTATGCGGGATTCCAAGGTACTGCTGTTTGGGGCCTAAATTTTGCCAAAGGCTTGCTCACCTTCTCTGGTTTCTGCGACCTTTGGTATGATCCGGATGTGAAAGGTAATTTCATTTTGCTGAGTCAGCCTCAGTTCTGGGTAAACCTCAACGCCTTGAAGGGTATGGATGGCGTTAATCTCAGTTTGGGTACAGAGGTTGAGGTAAGCAACAACTTTGTTTTTAATGATAAAGGTGAAAATGACAAGTTCTATGTGACCCCTACACTGGCTGTTAAATGGACATTTTAACAATAATAATACGAAGTCAATCAAATTTTAGTATCATGAAAAAGTTTTTATTTTGGAAAGTATGTCTCTGCTTATTTGCATGCTTCTTTACAGTGAGCATCGTAGAGGCGAAGCACCGAAACTTTAAGGTTTCTGTTTATGTCCGTGCTTATGAAGTGGACAAGATGAAAGACACTCAGTGGTTGGAAACTACTTGGAAGACCATTTCTGATCAGCTGGATGTAGATAAGATTTATCTGGAGACACATCGCGATTTGCTGATTGTAGATGATGCTACCCTTGAAAAAGCTAAGAATTTTTTCCTCAAACAAGGTATAGAGGTGGCTGGTGGTATTACTTATACTGTGAATGAAGCCAACGAGTTTGAAACTTTCTGTTATTCTGACCCCGAGCACAGAAAGATTGTTCAGAACATCGCAGAGCATACAGCGAAGCATTTTGATGAGTTCCTGCTCGATGACTTCTTCTTTACCAGTTGCAAGAGTCCGGTAGAGGTTGCCGCCAAAGGCAACATGAGTTGGACCGAGTATCGCCTAAAGCTGATGAACGAGGCTGGTAGGAATTTGGTGGTTGGACCAGCTAAGGCCGTCAACCCCAAAGTGAAGGTAATTATTAAGTATCCTAACTGGTATGATCACTTCGCTGGCTTAGGTTTCAACCTGCAAGATGGACCAACTATTTTCGACGGTGTATGGACAGGTACAGAGACACGTGACCCTGCTGGTGACCAGCATCTACAAAACTATCTCAGCTATAACATTATGCGCTACTTTGAGAATCTGCGTCCAGGCTACAATGGTGGTGGTTGGGTTGACTCTGGAGGTATCAATATGAGCATGGACCGCTATGCAGAGCAACTACATTTGACAGCTATTGCCAAAGGTCGCGATGTGATGTTGTTCGCATACAACCAGCTAATTGGTGTAAACTTGAGAGATGAGTTCCGTGGCAAGTGGCAGGGGACAGGTACCAGCTGGGACTACGACCAGATGCGTGCTCCATTCCAGAACAATGGCAAAACCGTTACTCCATCTACTATGGCTCGCATTGCCGATGTTGTTTTGCGCAAGGCTGATGAGTTGTGTGGCAAGTTGGGTAACCCCATTGGCATTAAGTCTTTCAAGCCGTTCCATGTATTAGGTGAGGACTTCCTCCAGAACTATTTAGGTATGTTGGGCTTACCTATGGACATGTATCCTACTTTTGCGACCGATCAGAACATTGTATTGCTTACTGAACAGGCCGCTGGTGATCCAGATATCATGACGAAGATCAAGAAGCAGCTTCAAGGTGGCCATGATGTGATCATTACTACTGGCTTGTTGAAGGCTATCCCTGAGAAGATTGCCGAGGTGGCAGAGTTACGTTGCTCTGACCTCAAGGCAATCGTTAATGATTTCGGTCGTTTTGGCAGGAGTAGTCGTGAATTCATCATTCCTCAAGTACTTTATCAGACCAACGATAGCTGGGAGGTAATCAGTGCTGGCCGTCCATTAGATGGTGGTGTATCAGGCTATCCTATTTTACATAAAGCACTCTATTCTGGTGCCTACCTTTATGTGCTGACTGTTCCTGACGATAAGGGTAACTTGTATGATTATCCAGAACCAGCTCTGAATGAGATACGTCGTATAATGAGTCAGGACATGGACTTCTATATGGAAGGTCCAGCTAAGGTGAGCTTGTTCATGTATGACAACAAGACGCTGATTGTTGAGAACTTCAACGATGAGCCAGTAGATATCAAGCTTGTTGGTGATACCAAGTTCAAGAAGTTCACTAATCTCGAGGATGGCAGTGTTGTAAATGCTAACCAGGAAGATATCTTGATTAAGTATACACGTAAGCCAATGAGTAAGTTCTCCATGACGGTGAAGCCTCACTCTTATATGGCATTCAAGTATGAATAAACAATAAAGAAGATGGGAGAGTTACCAAACTCTCCCATCATTTTAACTAAGAACAACGATGAAGATAGGTGATAAAGTACGCTTTCTTTCAGAAGTAGGAGGCGGTAAGGTAGTAGGCTTTCAAGGCAAAGACATCGCGTTGGTAGAAGATGCTGATGGCTTCGAAATCCCCATGCAAATAAAAGAACTAGTGGTCGTGCAGGCCGATGAGTATAACATCCCTACACCCCAACAGAAACAAAAGAGGGCTGATGATTCGCCTCATGCTAAAACAGAGGTGGCTGCTCCATATCGTGGAAAGACAGGCCAAGATGCGTTCTTTGATAAAGGTATGCATGGTTTCGCTCATAATAGCTCCTCTACCAAAGTGGAAGGGATGTCTTTTAGGGCAGGGGAGCATCATCCCGTTAGCGGTGTTTCAGCTGCCAATGAAATAAAGGGTGGCGACATTCTCAATGTCTATCTCGCCTACGTTCCCGTTGACATTAAGCAGGTCAGCACTACACCTTTTGAAACCTATCTGGTAAACGACAGCAACTACTATCTCTACTACACCTATTGTAATATGGAAAACCAATCGTGCCAAGTGCGTTCACAAGGTTTGATTGAGCCCAATACCAAGCTATTCTTAGAAGAGTTTGAGAAGTCACAGTTGAATGATTTGGAGAGAGTGGTGGTGCAACTCATCGCCTTCAAAGACGGCAAGCCCTTTGCCATGAAGCCAGCTGTGAGTGTAGAGCTGCGCATCGATGTGGTTAAATTCTACAAATTGCATACCTTCCAGGACAATGATTTCTTTGAGGAACCAGCCCTGCTTTATGATATTGTGCGAAACGACCAGCCTGCCAAGCAGCTGTACGTGAGTGCCGAGGAAGTGAAGGATGCCTTGATACAGAAAAGAGACGTGCAGCCAGCCCGTAAGCCTGTGCAGAAGAAAGATGACCGTAATGCGATTTTGGAAGTCGATTTGCATATAAATGAGCTATTAGACAATACCCACGGCTTGAGCAATGCAGATATGTTGCAATATCAGCTAAAGAAGTTTGTGGAGGTAATGGAGCAATATAAAAATCAACAAGGTAAGCGCATTGTGTTCATTCATGGCAAGGGTGAAGGAGTGTTGCGCAAGGCCATCCTCGACGAGCTCAAGCGCAAATATCCTCGTTGCAAATGGCAGGATGCCAGTTTCCAGGAATATGGATTCGGGGCGACACAGGTCATGATACATTAATCTCGTTGAATCAGAGGCTTTACTATAAGTCTTCCTGGTATTTTCTATCATCCATTCCAGTATCTGCTATGGGGGTATAGAAGATATTGCGACAACTCATAGGAGGCTTTCCAGCGCTCCGTGGCAGATATTCCGTCCACCCATAGCAAGCTTCTGTATCGCTTATAGAATACTTTACAATGACCTAAAGAAGGTATTGAAGAGATTATTGTTTGCGTAGAAGCTAACTCCGGTACGTAAATGATTATTCAGTTTTCCAGTTGATAGACTGTATCAGTAAACAAAGATTAGTATGCCTCGCGGTATTTCTTCTCGCCTTTATCGTCCAGCATACTTAGGTAGCTGGCATAGCGACTCTGACTGATAAGATGTTGTTCAACGGCTGCCAACACAGCACAGCCGGGCTCGTGAGTGTGAGTACAGTTGCCATATCTGCAATTGGCGGACGTGTGGAATATTTCCGGGAAATAATGCCCTATCTCTTCGACCTCCATGTCGAAAGTACCAAAGCCTTTGATGCCCGGAGTGTCAACGAGATAACCTCCTTCTGGCAAAGCATACATTTCGCTGAAGGTAGTGGTGTGCATACCCTTCAAATGAGCTGACGATATTTCCGATGTCTTTGCCTTGTTGTTCAGATTCGGTAAGAGTAGGTTGATGAGCGATGATTTCCCCACACCTGAGTTGCCGGAAAGCAGAGTAACCTTGCCTTTCATCTGTTCCTTAACAGCATCTGTTCCTTCGCCAGTCTTAATAGACATGGGATAACATTTGTAGCCGATGGTAGTATATAAGTTGATGAGAGCGTGCATATAAAGAGTCTCATCTTCATTGTAAATGTCGGTCTTGTTGATAAGCAGGCAAACTGGTACCCTATAAGCTTCTGCCGTAGCTAGAAAACGGTCAATGAAAATCGTGCTTGTTTCTGGGTGACTTACTGTAACCAGCAAAAAAGCTTGATCGAGGTTAGCTGCAATGATATGACTTTGTTTGGATAAGTTAGATGCTTTGCGTATGATATAGTTTTTGCGATCTTCTATCTCATTTATCAAGGCTGTCCCTTCTTGGTTGAGGGTTATATGTACCCAATCACCCACAGCCACCGGATTGGTACTGCGGATGCCTTTCAGCCGGAAATTACCTTTAATCTTGCACTCGACAACTGGCCCCTCGTCAGTCTTGACGAGGTACCAGCTTCCTGTATTTTTGACGACAAGTCCTCTCAAGGTTTACACCCTTTTCCTTATACCGTCATGATTTCCTTGTTCTTCACAGCAAGCAGTTCATCAACTTGCTTTACGAACTTGTCGTGTAACTTCTTCAGCTCTTCTTCACCATCCTTCTGGAAATCCTCCGATAAGCCTTCCTTAACAGATTTCTTCAAATCGTCAATACCGTCACGGCGTGCGTTGCGTATGCTCATCTTGGCATTCTCAGCTTCAGCCTTGCACTGCTTGGTCAGCTGCACACGACGCTCCTCTGTCAATGGAGGAATACCCAAACGAATTACCTCGCCATTGTTTTCAGGCATGATTCCTAAACTGGAGTCAATGATAGCTTTCTCAATCACACGGAACATGTTCTTGTCCCAAGGTTTAATGGCGATGCTTCTTGCATCGGGAGTAGTTACTGAGGCACAGTTCTGTATAGGCTGCATAGAGCCATAAGAGTTTACCTTAATTCCATCCAACAGACGTACGTCGGCCTTGCCGGCACGGATATGAGCCAGTGCGTCTTCCAAATACTCTACGGCCATGCCCATGGCTTCCTGAGCTTCGGCCACTACTGTCTTAACGTCTTTCATATTGTTATAATTTTATTTTTCGTTTCTTAATTAATCTAAGGATGCACCAGTGTTCCGATACCCTCACCATTTATTACTTTCTTGAGGTTACCCACTACATCCATGTTGAACACTACGATAGGCAGACCATTGTCCTTGCACATACAGATCGCAGAGAGGTCCATCACCTTCAAACCACGTGCCAATACCTCATCGTAGCTTATTTCATCAAACTTAGTGGCGCTTGGATCTTTTTCGGGGTCAGCCGTATAAACTCCATCTACACGGGTGCCCTTGAACATCACATCGGCTTCTATCTCGATGCCACGTAAGCTAGAACCAGTGTCGGTAGTGAAATAAGGAGAACCAGTACCACAGGCAAATACACAGACTTCACCAGCCTCCATGCATTCGATGGCACGCCACTTGGTGTAGAACTCGCCAATAGGCTCCATACGGATAGCTGTAAAAACACGCGTCTTTACACCGTTAGCTGTTAGTGCACTGCTCAATGCTAGCGAATTGATGGCCGTGGCAAGCATACCCATTTGGTCACCCTTTACACGATCGAAACCTTTAGAAGCGCCGCTTAGTCCACGGAAGATATTGCCACCACCAATAACGATACCAATCTGCACTCCCATGCCGTGGACTTCCTTAATCTGCTCAGCATATTCGCCCAGTCGCTTCTCGTCAATCCCGTGACCTTTTTCTCCCATTAGGCTTTCGCCACTCAGCTTCAGTAATATTCTCTTAAACTTTGCCATATTGCTTTCTTATTTTTTTAACAGTTCTTGCAACTCAACAGGTTTGTTGGTAGTGATATAATCAACGTGCTTATCTACGTAATACTGCAGCATCTCTGGACTATCTACTGTCCATACATTTACTTCCACGCCTAATTCTTGCGCCTGAGTGAGCCACTCAGGATGTTCTAATCTAAGTGCATTCTGGTGATAATCAATGCCTTTCAATCCCAAATTCTTTACCTTTTTAGGGGAATAGTCGCCATCGAGGTAATAAATGTTAGTATCAGGCAACAGTTTTTTGAAAGCCAAACAAGCATTGATACTGAAAGCAATGATGTCGGTGCGATCCAACAAACCATAATGTTTCAGCTTGCGCACAATTTTAGCAGCACATTCATCTTCACGATTGAAGTCGGAGAGTGATTTCATTTCCAAGATCAGTCGTATTTTCAACTCTTTGCCTTTAGCTAAATACTCGTCCAATGTTGGAAGCTTCTCACCGTTATCCAAACGTACGGCCCTAATCTTTTCGAAAGTATCCGTTTCCATATTCACACCCTTGAACACTTTGTCATGGTTCACTACCAACTCGCCATCAGCTGTCATCCACACATCAAATTCAGAGCCAAAGGCGCCAATTGAGTCAGCTTTCACTAATGAAGCAATGGAGTTCTGAGCAGACCCAGATGTATCCCAAAAGCCACGATGGCATATTACCTTCTGTCCAAGAGTCATCTGACCATTGACCATTATCAACGCAAGCACTATGATAATTTGACAAAAGATACTGTTCTTTCTCATGATGATTAGGTTTTTATAAGGTTTCAAACTTTTTCGTCTTAGTGAACAGGTCGTCCAGCCATGGAGTGAGGTAACCCGTTCGTGCTACTAAGTTCATAACATTGAAACGTTTGCTCAGATAGGGTACACATTCCAATGTCTGGCGTACATGTTCCCAACTGATGCCAGCATCAATCGGACGTACAGGCATGAGGCCCAACTTCAATACATCAAATAGTTGTCTTACTGGCATAATCTGTTGTGCTAAGCGTTCTCTCACATCGGGCCAGTATTCTTTCAGTTGTTGCAGTTCGATGCTCAGTTTTTCAGGTGTCACATAGTTAGACATTGCTACCTGCATACCCAGTTTCTGCAAACCTACCTTACTAAGGGCTTGATGTGCTTTGCGCTCGTATGCTTCCAATGATGGCCATTCCTTGACACATCTCTTCACGTCTAGTTCTTCGTCAAGAGGGAAAGCCAACAGCTTGTTATATACAGCTGCTATAGCCAGCAAAGCAATACTCAATAGTTTACCATGAGCAATTTTGTCCTTGCCACTCACAGCACGTTCCATTTCCCAAATACCTGTGAGCTGGTGCTCTGCACCCGATGAGGGCAGGTCACTTTTTACTACCTGCATGGCCAAACCGCTTAACAGCAAGCCTTCCATCATCTTCTCAATATTCTTGCGTTCGTCTATTGGCT
Source organism: Bacteroidaceae bacterium (assembly GCA_016284115.1). The sequence continues at coordinate 4,303 of JAEEOD010000221.1, read as the reverse complement.
CACCTGCCATGATTCTTTCAACAGACAACATGGTTTCATGGAAGCCGCTTTGGCTCATCTTCCACGCTTTTTCATTGATAAGGTCAATGCCCATCCAATCAGCCAATATCCAATCAGCACCTGCTGTCATCTTTGCCAACAGATCAGCATAACCAGACTGATTCAGTTCCACAGGAGCATGGATGATGATATCGGTATCGGCCAAAACAGCTTGTGGGCCAGGACAAGGGAATGACTGCTTGATGCCGTTCATGCGGATGGCTGCTCCGTAAGCAGTATATCCACCGTTGGAAGCAGCAGTAGGCACCACCATGTAATGACGTCCTGACAGGTGTGAAGCCAATTTTGTAAGGTCGTTCAAGGTGCCGGCACCCACAGCGATAGGTGTCACCTCCGCAGGTAGTTGCTGAAGCCGATCAAGCAACACGCCCATTGTATCGAAATTAGCATGTAGGTTCTTACCTTCGTAAATCACATGTTCTTCCACTACCACACCAGCTTTCATCAGTGATTCCTCTACTTGCTTACCTGCAATAGGGAAGGTGTTGGTATCAGCCACCACCAAGGCACGTGAGTGAGGGAACTGTTTTACAAACAATTCGCCAGTTTGGTCTATGATGCCCGGACCTATGCGCATGGCACGGGTATCGTTGATAGACTGTAAAGCCTGCTCCATCTGCAACATCCCACCCCTAAAGAAGCGGGGCGTATAGGCTGGGTCTTCCTTTATCAAGGAATAGATATGCTGAATGATATCAGGGTTAAACTCTAGGGAAAACTCGTAATTTTGCATATGTCAGTTTTTATTACAAAATGTTTTTCATCCAACAAAAATAAACATTGGTTTTGAATTTTCAAAATTATTTTAGCCTATTCACTGTAATCTTTGATGGATGAGCCTTTTCATGGAAGATTCTTATGTCCGACTTGATGAAATCTTGCTCATTGGCTTGGGTGATATCGATGAATTGTTGAGGGTTGAGGTCATTCAAGGGGAACCAAGTACTCTGAATCTGAACCACGATTCTATGGCCTTTTTGGAAGCAATGCGCAATGTCTGGCAAGGCAAACTTCACCTGCGTCACTTCTCCTGGTTTAAAGGCTTCTGGGTGTTCAAAGCTATTGCGATATCTGCCTCTCATTACTTCTCCTCGTACCAACATCTGATAACTTCCCATAATGGTACTCAGTGGCTTGCCGTCATTGAACTTGTCGAGAATATCTTGGCTATATTTGAAATCCTCAGGAAATTCGTCAATCACCTTTACTACGAAATCGGCATCTGTTGTGTTGATGGCTACTTGCAGGTCGGCCATGATTTCGCCCGTAAATGTAATATCCTCTGACAGTACCTCACTTCGGAAAGTCAGCACGTCAGGACGACGCTCAGCAAATCGTTGGTCGTGTGTCATATACTCACGTGCCCTCCTTCTATCAACCACATCGGTATAAGGCACAGGATGATTGGGATCAGATGTATATTGACTGAACGAGTTAACTTTATTGGGAGCCTCGTTGTTGAGTTGTCCATCTGCTTGCAGGTAGAGACTTACTGGCTCACTGTTCTTCGGAGGCCATTGATTGAATTTCTTCCATTCGTTGGCACCTGTAATAAACATATAGATGTGGTTGTCTAAGTTGGGCTCAGGACCTTCGCCATTGAGGTAGTGTTGGAAGAAGTTATACTCCACCTCATGTAGATAGTAGTCAGAAGTGTTTGTACCGAAATAAATGTCACCTAGGTGATTGCCTCTATCTCGTTCCCATGCTCCATGGAACCAGGGACCCATGATAAATTGTGTTTGAGTTTGTGGACTTTGCTGTTTTAGTGCCTTATACACACCCCATGCGCCAAAGCAATCCTCAGCATCAAACAAACCACCCGTTAGCAATATCGCAGGCTTCACATCCTTAATATGTCTTCGGGCATCTCGAGCCTGCCAAAAAGAATCGTAGTTGGGATGTGCCATCAGATCTTTCCAGAAAGCAATGCTGTCACCAACAATCTTGGTGATATTCTTGAGGGTTTTCTGACGCAGGAAAAAAGAATACTCATCGTCTTGGAAGAAAGGCTTCATACGCGTCTGTGTCTTTGTGGGCACAGGTCGAGGACGGCCAAACGATTGAGCTACAAAGTTCAGCATATCAGTAATCATTAACACTCCGTGATGATGGTAGTCATCGCCCATCCACCAATCGGTTACAGGTGCTTGAGGTGATACCGCTTTGATGGCAGGATGTCCGCTAAGCGCCCCCATTGTGGCATAAAAACCTGGATAAGAAGTGCCCAATATGCCAATGTTGCCGTTGCTCTTAACATTATTAACCAACCATTCAGCAGTGTCATAGGTGTCGCTTGCCTCATCTATATCTTTGTTAGTGTGCTTATTTGCAATGAAAGGACGAACATCTACAAACTCTCCTTCGCTCATCCATTTTCCCCTTACATCCTGCAACACAATTACATAGCGCTCTCTTGCATAGTTGCGCAACTTCCCCCACAGGTTATAGCTATAGCCTTCGCCGTATGGAGATGCCTGGTAGGGAGTGCGTTGCATGATTATTGGTGTAAGTTTAGTTGCATCAATAGGTTCATAGATGGAGGTAAACAGTTTTGCACCATCTCTCATCGGAATCATTACTTCACGTTTGGTATAATGTTGTTCTACCCATTCACGAGTCACGTCTTGTGCCTGCATGTACAAACCTATGAATGTGCAAACAATACCTAATGTCAGTCTTCTTAATCTCTTAGTCATATTTCATTCATTTTGTTTTCTTTGAAGTACAAAGGTATAAAAAAAACAATAAGACTTTGCATGGGAAGTGCGTTTTCTATATATTTGCACACCAATTTGATGATAATATGATAGTTTGCATTGCAGAGAAACCATCGGTGGCGAGGGATATTGCCCAAGTATTGGGTGCCACTATTAAAAAAGACGGATATATCGAAGGAAATGGTTATCAAGTGACCTGGACCTTTGGTCATCTCTGTACCCTGAAAGAGCCACAAGACTACACCGATGCTTGGAAATCGTGGAGTTTAGGCTCATTGCCGATGGTACCCCCCCGCTTTGGCATCAAATTGATTGCCAACGATACCTGCGAAAAGCAGTTTCATATTATAGAAGGTTTAATGCAAAAGGCCGACATGATCATTAATTGTGGTGATGCTGGTCAGGAGGGAGAACTGATTCAACGTTGGGTGATGCAGAAGGCTGGTGCTAAATGTCCTGTCAAACGATTGTGGATATCATCATTAACGGAAGAATCTATACGCGAGGGTTTTAATCATTTGCATGAAGCCTCCGACTACCAATCGCTTTATGAAGCCGGATTGAGTCGTGCTATTGGCGATTGGCTCTTAGGTATGAATGCTACACGTCTCTATACAATTAAATATGGTCAAGACCGTCAAGTGTTAAGCATCGGACGCGTGCAAACCCCCACTTTGGCCTTGATTGTGAATCGTCAACAAGAAATAGAGAACTTCGTATCCAAACAGTATTGGGAGCTGAAGACCACCTATCGCGATGTACTTTTCAATGCAGTAGTGAAGAAAAGTGATGAAGAGTTGATTGCTGAGGCAGAGAAGAATAAGAAAGAGGATGAGACTATTGATATCTCGAAGATAGATAACCCTGGTATGAATCCCATTGCAAATGAGACAGAAGGCCTGGCGTTAGTGGAACGCATCAAGGATTTGCCTTTTGAGGTGACGGATGTGACGAAAAAGCCAGGAAAGGAATACCCTCCTCGTTTGTATGATTTGACTTCCCTGCAAGTGGATTGTAATAAGAAATTTGGTTTTAGCGCAGATGACACGTTAAAGTTCATCCAGAGCCTCTATGAGAAAAAGGTAACCACTTATCCACGTGTTGATACCACTTTCCTAAGCGATGATATCTATCCTAAATGTCCCAATATCCTAAGAGGTTTGAAAGGCTACGAAAAACTTACAGAGCCTTTAGTTGGAATAGTTTTACCCAAGAATAAGAAAGTCTTTGATAATTCCAAAGTAACTGACCATCATGCTATAATTCCAACAGGACAAGCGCCTGTAAACCTTAACGATCAAGAAAAGAAAGTGTTCGATTTGGTAGCAAAGCACTTCATTGCCGTATTCTATCCAGAATGCATAATCAGTACTACTACCATTGAAGGTAAGGTGGAGGAGATTCCTTTCAAAACCAGCGGGAGACAAGTGCTTGACCCTGGATGGCGTGTGGTGTTTGAACAATTTGATAATGAGAAATTGACAGTTGATAATGAAGACTATGGAAGTTCCAATAGTCAAAAT
>JAEEOD010000220.1 GCA_016284115.1 Bacteroidaceae bacterium | reverse complement strand
AGAAGGCAGAGGGAGTGGCTGAGACTCCAGAGCAGAAAGCTGTTATAGCCAAGCTGATTGAATACTACCAGACGGGTGACCTTAAGACTTTTGACGACTATACCATCTTGTGGGTAAAAGACCTCAATTCACGTGTTGACTTTACAAATGGCTTTACAGAAACCTATGATGACCCATTGGGTATGAAAGGGACATGGGAAGCTATCGTGAATTTCAAAGATATGGAAGCTACGCGTCGAACAGAGACTATTAGCAGTAATGCACAGTGGTTTGAAGACCACTCGCCTGTTGACAAGCAGTTCAAGAAAGAAAATGTGAAAGGTATTTCTGCCAAAGTTATCACGGCATCTATCCTTTCTGGCGCTCTCTATCCTGCTACGGCCATTGGCATCAACCTGCCTAATTCTAATTGGGTTCGAGCACAGCATGGTTCTAAGTCGGTAACCATTGGCAACATTACTGATGCATATAACAAAGCTGCCCATGGCAATGGATTTAACGAGGAATTTGTGTATAGCCAGACTGAATTGGACTTGATTGACAAATATGCTGACTATACTGATGAACTACATACCGATTTGCACGAATGCTTAGGTCATGCTTCGGGTAAGTTGCTGCCAGGTGTTGACCCTGATGCTTTGAGAGCGTATGGCTCACCATTGGAGGAAGGACGTGCCGACTTGTTTGCCTTGTATTATCTGGCTGATCCTAAGTTGACAGAGTTGGGACTTACTCCTGATGCAGAGGCCTACAAGTCTGAATACTATACCTATCTTATGAATGGTCTGATGACACAGTTAGTACGCATCGAACCTGGTAAGAACATCGAGGAGGCACATATGCGCAACCGCTCGTTTGTTGCACATTGGGCTTACGAGCATGGTAAGGCTGATAATGTGGTAGAATTGGTTAAGAAAGATGGCAAGACATACGTTAAGATTAATGACTATCAAAAGTTACGTGCACTTTTTGGTCAGCTGTTGTCTGAGGTACAGCGCATCAAGTCAATGGGTGACTTTGAGGCTGCCCGTCGCTTGATTGAGGATTATGGTGTAAAGGTAGATCCTGTGCTGCATCAAGAAGTGCTGGAGCGCTATAAGAAACTAAACCTGGCTCCTTATAAGGGCTTCGTGAATCCTAAGTACGAGTTGGTAAAGGATGCTGATGGAAATGTTACTGATGTGAACGTAACTTACGATGAAAGCTATGTGGAGCAAATGCTTCGTTATAGCAAGGAATATAGGACCTTATTATGATAAGCGACCAAATTAAAGAAATAAAGTCGTTATTGAGGTTCTCCATGAATGGTACAGCCTCCACCTGTATGCGTGAGAAAGGCTTGACATACAAGTTGAACTTTGGTGTAGAGTTGCCTCGCCTCAAACAGATTGCTGCCCAGTACGAGCAGAACCATGAATTGGCACAGGCATTGTGGAAAGAGAATATTCGCGAATGCAAGATTTTGGCAGGTATGTTGCAGCCCATTGATAGCTTCTATCCAGAGATCATGGACATATGGATAGACGATATGCCTACAGTAGAGATGGCAGAGATGACCTGTATGCATCTCTTCCAATATTTACCTTACGCCCCGCAGAAATCGTTGCAGCTCATTGCTGACGAACGTGAATATCAACAAATCTGTGGTTTCCTTGTCATTGCTCGTTTGCTTACTAAGAAAGGAGATATGGAGGAGAGGGTAGAGAATGAGTTGCTTGACCAGGCTGTGGTATCTTTTGTCTCTGGCTCTTATGCCGTACGTAAGGCTGTGATGACCGCTTTGCGGAAATATATAGCAGACAATGAGCAGCATGCTTTTACGCTTTGCAGGGTAGTAGAGCCATTAAAAGAAAGTGCTAATCCACAGGCCAAGGCATTAATGGAATGGGTAATGCAAGAGGTGTCGTTAATTTTTTCGTGACATTTGGTCTTGCAAAAAATAAAAATAGCTAACTTTGTTGCAGTAAGTCGAATCATGGTGACAAAGACAAGCAATACGGAGGTAAGGGAAAAAGTGAAACAATTATTCACCGAGTACTTGACGAAGAGAAAGCATCGCAAGACGCCAGAGCGTTATGCGATACTCGACATGATTTATACTATTGAAGGGCATTTCAATATAGAGTCGCTTTACACCATGATGGAGGAGACTGCCAAATTCAGGGTCAGTCGTGCTACACTCTACAATACCCTGATTTTGTTGCTTGATGCCCGTTTAGTGGTAAAACATCAGTTTGGTACTACCTCGCAGTACGA
>JAEEOD010000219.1 GCA_016284115.1 Bacteroidaceae bacterium | reverse complement strand
GATCAAAGAGTCAAAGTTGTCAGTGTACTGGCGCTCGTGAGTATTGCTATACTCAGCTTGAGCTTTACGGATGTCCAGCAGACGAGCCTGAACGGCTTTGTCTCTAATGTTTTTCTCATTTTCGAATCTGACAGGCCCCTGCACACTCTCATAGCAGATGTAGACCAAAAGTAATGCGATGGCCGCCAAAACAATGTTTAATACTGTCTTCATGTTATTATTTTTTTTAGTTATTATATTCTACCCTGCAAAATTACAAAAAAAATTCTCTAATTTTGCGTCTTGCAAACAATTTTTATTCATAAAAGATGATAAAAAATCATTTGATGCAGCAAATTAAGCAAAATTTTCCTTATCAACCAACACTTGAGCAGGAAAAAGTGATGCAAAGACTGTCAGATTTTTTGTTTTTACCCAAAAACGACGCAATTTTCCTTTTAAAGGGTTATGCTGGCACGGGAAAGACATCTTTGTTCAGCGCATTGGTCAAGACTCTTGGTCAGTTGCAGCAAAAGTGCGTTCTCTTGGCGCCAACGGGTAGGGCAGCTAAGGTTTTTGCCTCGTATGCAGACCATCCTGCATATACCATTCATAAGAAAATATACCGCCAACATTCGGTGTCGGCAGATATGGGTAGTTTTTCACTCAACGATAACTTGGCTAAGCATACCTTGTTTATTGTTGATGAGGCATCGATGATTTCCAACGAAGGGCTGGCAGGGTCTGTTTTTGGGTCTGGATACTTGTTGGACGACTTGGTGCAGTTTGTATATAGTGGTGAGGGTTGTCGCTTAATGTTAATGGGTGATACGGCACAGTTACCACCCGTGGGAGAGGACTTGAGCCCTGCTCTATCGGCTGATGCGTTGAGAGGATATAGTTTACAGGTTTTCGAAGAAACGCTTACTCAGGTGGTGAGACATGGGCAGGAGTCGGGTGTTTTGTGGAACGCCACAGTCCTGCGGCAGCTGATAGCTGCTGACAATTATTACGCCTTGCCGAAGATTAAGGTGAATGGATTTGCAGACGTTAGTATTATTTCAGGTGAGACATTAATAATGTCTTTAGAGGAATGTTACCAACGTGATGGGGAAGACGATACTATTGTGATTTGTCGTTCAAATAAACGTGCTAATATATATAATAAAGGTATTCGTGCTCAGATCCTCTGGAGAGAGGAGGAGCTAGAAGGGGGAGATCGATTGATGGTAGCAAAGAATAATTACTTTTGGACACAACAGGAGAAGCAGCTGGATTTTATCGCCAACGGTGAGATGGCGGTGGTGCGGAGGATACGCAATGAGCGTACCCTGTATGGTTTCCGTTTTGCCGATGTGACGCTGATGCTTCCCGATTGCGATGCAGAGATTGTGGCTACTGTTTTGTTGGATACCTTACACAGTGAAGCTCCTGCTTTGACAAAGGAAGAGAATGAACGACTGTTCAATGAAGTGTTGGAAGATTATTCGGATATCCCTCAAAAGCGTGATCGACTGAAGAAGCTTAAGGAGGATCCCTATTACAATGCCCTGCAGATTAAATATGCGTATGCAGTTACTTGTCACAAAGCACAAGGTGGACAATGGAAGAATGTCTTCATCGATCAGGGGTATATGCCAGAAGATGCACTTACCCCAGATTACTTCCGTTGGTTGTACACTGCATTCACACGAGCCACTGGCACCCTTTACTTGGTGAACTATCCAAAGGAGCAGGTTGAATAGTTAGTCTTCGGTTCTAACTCAATTCTTCTTACGAACTTACGAACTTTCAAGATAATGTATGTATATTATTCGCTAACTCTTCGTAAGAAATTCGTAAGTTCGTAAGATAATCGTGAAAAAAGGCAGAAATTAGGCATTTGATTACCTGCTACCATGCATCTTTCTATAAGTTTATTAGCAATGCTGAAGATAGTCTTAAACATAATGCTCGTTGTTCTGATGAGATTTGCCCGTCAGTCAGTAGGTGTGGCATCGTCAGTCAATTGGTGTAGGACTGGCAGGCAGTTGGTGTCTGACCAACAGTCTTACGGCATCTGACCGGCAGTCTGATGCCATTGGACAGGAGTGGACTCAACTTATACTGATAATCAGTATTATGGCATAAGCTGCCACAACTTGCTATAGTGTGTGAACAGACATAATGCATTTGCACCGAATAAACCTGTTTTTTATTCTTCCGGCACTTTATCTTACGAACTTACGAATATCTTACGAATGCATTAGACTATGATATTCATTGTCTATCTATGATTATTCGTAATTCGTAAGATAAATTAAAAATGATAAAGGTCGCAAATAAACGACGAGGACGATTCTCATGCTCGTTGAGAACCGTCCTCGTTAGTGGTTAGATACTTTATTGTATTAATGCTTATAGCTTTGCCAATTCAATCACCTTGTTGACTGCTGCACGAAGACCATCGGCATTCTTGCCACCAGCAGTAGCATAGTGGGGCTGTCCACCGCCACCGCCCTGAATTAGTTTGCTAGCTTCACGAACCAAGGCTCCAGCATTTAGGTTGTGCTCTTTTACCAAATCGTCACTTATCATCACACTGATGAGTGGGCGATTGCCTTCAATGGTACCAATCACACAAAACAGATTCTCTGGTACAGCTGCACGAATTTTAAATACCAAATCTTTGGCGCCGTTGGCAGACATAGGGAATACAGAATTTACTACAGTCACTCCATTGATTGTTTCTGCATGAGCCAACAACCTTTCTTTAACGTTCTCTACGGCCTGGGCTTGGAACTTCTCTATTTCCTTCTTCATTCCATCGTGTTCACCGATGAACTTCTGAATGGTGCCCATCAAGTCCGGTGCATTGTTGAATAAAGAGCGCAGA
>JAEEOD010000018.1 GCA_016284115.1 Bacteroidaceae bacterium | reverse complement strand
GCCACTACTTGAACCACATCATCCATAAGCTTAAATGGTATTGTTTTATTTTCATATGTACCATCACCCAACTGTCCATATTTATTATTTCCCCAAGCCCAAAGTGAGCCATCATCCTTAATGGCAAAATAATACCCATTGCCAAGTGCAACTTTTACAACGTTGTTCATAATTTTTGAAAAAACAGCATTTACAATTGACCAAAGTGAACCATCTTCTTTGATAAGGAACGATTCAGAATATTTCGCTACTATCATTTCTGGGGCTGGTCCAAAACCTTCACCGATCAGTACTTTCAATTCAATAGATAAATTAGGTTCACCATCGTCATCGATTACGGAACTTTCAGGGATTGTCAAATTATATGTGCCTGGCATGAGTTCGCTCTTTGGTACGAAGTAGAGTTTTCCGTCCTGTATGATTGGAGTTCCATCAATATCGATACTGCCTTTGCTCAACTTGACATTGCCAAGAGAAATGTTTTTGCTGACATCTTTGCTAAATGCCACTGCGGGAATAAAGAAAGGTGTCTGCTCTTCCGTTTCCGACCAAGATGTCTTCACTGTAAGCGACGTAATCTGGTACTGCTTTGTCAAGACGCTACTCGTCTCATAGTTGCTACCAGTTGCTATCGCCTTCAGCGTGGCACTCTTTGTGAGAGTGATTTGCCCCGTATATCGCGTGCTGCTCGTCGTTGGGGTGGTGCCATTGAGGGTGTAATAAATGTCGGCATCACTCTTGCTGGCTTTCAGGGTTATGGTCTTTCCCGATGCATAGAGGCCAGACTCTGTATCTGCCGTAATAGTCACAGATCCTTTCTCGACTGTCACCACGCACTCAGCAGACAGATTGTTGTCCGTAGTGGCTGTGATGGTGGTTTTTCCGACGTTCTTTCCAGTCACTTTACCTCCAGATACTGTGGCTACATTTTCGTTGCTTGATTTCCACTTGATTGTCGCATACGCATCAGATGGTGTCAAGGTGGGAGAAAGAGTAACAGACTCCCCAACTTTAGTCTTCGAAGTAGATGGCAATGAAATAGCTGTCGGAGGATTGCTGATAACTGTGACCTCACAATATACAGGGGGGCCGACAACAGGATCAAAGGTAATTGTCGCGCTTCCAGGACTAACTGCTGTCACCTTTCCGTTTTTATCAACAGTAGCGACGCTTTCCCGATTAGACTCCCAAGTCATCTTTGGAGCTCCATAATTAGAGCTGTTGTATGACCTTTGAAGTTTATATGTGAGCTTTTCTGTCTTGCCCACAGGCATAGATAGTTCGGTCTTGCTCAGTGTAGCATTGTTACTTTTGAACGAAACGGAGTATGTCGCAGTCCTCGTACCTGTCTGCATGTGACCATTTCGATAGTACTCATATCTGTAGCTACACGTCACGACTGAAGTTTCATCAAAATAATGATTGGGATAGATGATTGCTCCTGCTTCGTCATGACTGTCAAAGGAAAGATTTGGGTTACTCACATGCCATGTGGCACTGGCAACATAACCATCGTATGGCGGATCTGGAATACTTAGGAATTGCGGTTCGTTATACTCTAAGTAATATTGGGCATGAAGGTTACACCATGCTAAAATACAGCCCAAAAAGGTTAAAATGACATTTCTTCTCATTTGAGATGATGATATAAAAGAAAAAGGCGTCAACCATTCGATGCTTGTTTTTCCATCTGGTTACCGCCAAGTGACCTATTACGTAAACAAGCAAGAATAGTTCACGCCTTATGGAGACGTGAACCTTCCAAACTGCTTGCTCTCACGTAATTGAATATTTGGCGGTATTCGATGGAAGAGAACAAGAGCAGAAAGCTCAAGTTATAATAAAAAGACTTCACGCTCGACCTTACGGTCGCTTTGCGCAGCAAAGAACGGGACGACGCACAATTTCGTTTGGTTAAACTTTGTTTGACTTTTCTCGCGGCTCAGCCAAATGTGCAAGCACTATGGCGTTCGCTGCTCGAAAAGATTGTAATTGTGTTAATTAGTCCCTGTTGGGAGGGCGGCACTTTGTGCCGGCAGCTCCCCGATGTTTGTCTGTACTGTCTGGTTCTTAATGTAATGGTTTTAGTGGTTAGTTACTATTATTTAATTCTCTATGAAATTCTTCTAATTTCCGCACTTCTACATGTGGGAATGGTATAGATGCCTTTTCTCTTGGTATCAAGAACAATGTACTTGCACATACCTCTTTTTATGTGGTGTGCGCATGTGCTCGTCGGTCCAAT
>JAEEOD010000218.1 GCA_016284115.1 Bacteroidaceae bacterium | reverse complement strand
CTGAATCTCGTGTTGTTTGAGCATCATCCTCGCAAGACGGGAACAACAGGTTTGTCCCATTTGTTACATCATCACTCAGTTCTTCGTACTGTGTTTCAGTAAAGGGATAAGTTGTCAAATCACCTTCCACATCATTCATATAAACGACATAACTGACTGAACCATTACCAAAGCCTACCATCAGCAGACATGTGCTAGCAGGAATGTAGGTGTTTTCATACTCATAGGTTCTAGCTGAACTATTATAATATAGTTTAACCTCTGTTGCTGTGGCCTCGGGAACCGCTGAAGTAGTTGCGGTTGAGCCACCGCTGTATTTGTCATTGAAATGGCTGATACGATAAACCTTGAAGAACGGATCACCTTGTGACACTCCCTGCTCAGTGTCAACCTCTGCGTAGAGAGGAATGGCTTTTGGCGTCTTCGTGCTGTATGTTCTCAGGAAGCTACCTGTATTGGGGATGACAATATCAATAGTCGTTGACGTTCTTGCAAACTCCTGCCAGCCGTTGGCGGGGGTGTATTGTTTTCCCTCTGTTGCGTGGACGTATTTTCCTGCGTTTACACCTTCGGTAGTGATACTACCGCCTGACTTTCCGTCGTAACCCTTTACATCATCGTGATATCCGTCTTTAAAGGCATTCAAGTGGTTCTGACGGAAGGCGAGACCGCGTTTCCAATTGCCCTGATAGTAGTCCCAAGCATCCTCGGGAAAGTGGAGGATAGCAAAGTTCTGGAGAGTGCTGGTCTGGCCTACGGTCTGGGTGTAGTTAAAGGCAGCATATTCACAAATCATTTTTCGATGATTTGGATCCACCATTACATAGATGTCGAGCTGAGGTCTTCCTTCTTCACGTCCGCCGCTAAATGCACCGCTTTCAATAATTAAATTTTTAACGGGATCTTCATTATTGTCCTGGAATGTCACCTTTGTCAGGCCCGTGGTCGAACCAAAGGCTTTATTCACAATTTTTGTAACACTCTTAGGAATGGTCACCTCATGTACACCAGAGTATTCAAAGGCACCACTTGGGATGGTTCTCAGCTTCTCTCCAGCATAATCTGAGTTGGTTTCCTCACGCATTTCAAGCGTTGTCAAGTTAAGAGAGTTCTTAAAGCAGTCATCACCCATTTGCTTCAGGCGGATAGGCAGTGACAACTCCTTCAAATACCAGCAATTAAAGAATGCTTTGCTTCCAAGAGTCAGCGGCATGTCACAATTGATGGCAACGGAACCCTGATCAGTATCGCTTTCATGACGTCTTTCAAAAATGAGTTCAAAAGTGGGAGAATTATCAGTAAGATCAACACTATTAACATTAGACGTTGTGCCAGTTCCGACCTCCTCAAAAGCATTGTCGCCAATATAAGTTACGCGGTTAGGTATCTTAATTGACATCAGGTTCTTAGCCTGCAAGAATGCTTCGGCCTCAATTATCAACGCTTTTGGGTAACCACTACCTTCTTGTTTCTCATCATCTGTATAGGTATCCCATTCAACTTCTGTCAAGACATCACAACGACGGAAAGCTGCGTTATCTATCTTTGTGACATCCTTGCTAATTTTGATTTTGAAGGGGGTGTAATAACCTTCTGTCGTCTTATGGTCGCCAAATCCTTTTACGACACCAGCTTTGAAGTCCACATATCGCAGTGCCTTACACTCCTTGAAAATCTCAGGGTTAATGTCATCATCAGCATATTTGGAAGTAGTGGCCCTTTGCAGCGTTGTTTTCCAGTAGTCGAATTTCATGTCAACATAGTGCGATGATTCCGACACAGCACTAGGGAGTACCCAACCCCCACTATAGTAATATTCTTGATCTTTTTCTTCATCTCCTACAGTAACTTTTGGACCCATCTTAACGGCATATTGGTTGTCAGCGTTGGGTAAACCGTCACCTGGTGAGCTCATATCGGTATCGTTAGAATACTTTTTGTAGATGTAATATTCAGCTCCATCTATATATGTAGTTTCCTCCCAAGTCCAAGCACCAGTACCCTGCAACTGATAATAGTTGTAGTCTTTCATCTTCACCCAAGTACCATCGCTAAATTCGCTCTTGTGATTTTCACGATAGGCGTAGTCGAAAGATGCGATGGTAGCGGCAGCCATCTGTTCTGATGTAGGTGTGTCTGTTAGCCATTCTCTTACTTCTGCTGTCTTAGTGTAGTAAACAACAACGCTCATAGCCCATCCGTTATGGCCATCAACATCTGTGTCGTCTCCTTCTGCAGATTCCAAGGCGGCCAAATTTGCACCCTGTTTATCTACTATTTTATTTGTTGCATTATTATAAATTTCTTCTGTACTTCTTTTCCATGACGTACCGTCACAGTAGTAATAGCGCCTGACACCAAACATATATCCATAAGGACGATTCTCATCTTCAAGTATGAGATTTAAAACCCAATCGTAATCTGGGTTGTCTGGAATATGTATTACGTATAGTTCGTTACCATTTGCCGAACCTATTGTCTCCCCATCTTGAGCATGGGGGCCATCCATATGAGCAGCTACCGCATGCATCTTACGATAAATGTCACCACCTTTTGCTATTTTACCATAGTCGTTTATAGAACGACCTGTGAAGTCAGTTGTACTAGAAATAGTATAAGCTGTCGTCTTTTCAGAGGGGGCAACATTATCGCCCAAATAATTCCATACCAAGCCTTGCTTAGACTTGTATAACGTACCGTTAAAAATAGCACGGTCACCTTCACTTCCTGCTGGTGCAGGGCTGTAACTTGTTAGAGTATTTTTAAACAATTTATAGATTGCCTGAGAGGGGACACCAGCACTGGATGCCTGAACAAACTGAGCATCGGCCATGTCGACCTCAGCCACATGGTCGAAGCCTGCACTACTGCTAATGGCATTCAAGTCATTAGCATTGAATTTGCCTTTAAGCACGATTTTCGTGACAGTTGTTGGTACACCTGATCCCAATGGAAAGTTAGCTATTGCACTATTAGGACTCTTTGAAAGATTACCAGCGGCAGAGCTGTAAATGGTCAGCGTGTGAGTATCACCATCCAATGATGCCTCATTGTCTGCCCATACGCTTTGTGGTAGCACACATGCCACCGCAACGATTAATAAGAAAAATAGTCTTTTCATACAAAACGATTTTTGGTTTAAGTATTTAATTAATTTGTTAATTTTATGCTATAGTTGAAATAGTTAATCTGAGGGGATGGTTGGTCCGCGACAGGTTTTATGGGTCGATTTTCGGTGCAAAAGTATAATAATTCTGAAAAATATGCAAATAAAAAGGCAAAAAAAATGTTCTTATGATACATTTAAATTGTGTTTTTGAAACATTTGATAA
>JAEEOD010000217.1 GCA_016284115.1 Bacteroidaceae bacterium | reverse complement strand
GAACTGATGCAGCCTGATAAACCAGAGACCGTTTATCTGGTGGAATTCGGACATATTCACAACACTCGCCGACTGATTATTGTATAGGCGAAAAGTGACGTAAATCACAGGAAGCTCCTCCTTCAAGCGAGGAGCTTTCTTTGTTAAATCAATCATTTAATAAGTTATGTATAAGAAGTTGGTTTATATAGTAGTATATTTGCTGATTTTGGGGCTAAAAGTACAGGCTCAGCAAGTAACGAGTTATGCTACTGACGTTACTCGTACACTGGACATGACAAAGGGACAAACCACGCAAGGCGTCTCTAAAACGGGATTGCCTGAAATACAAATCAACCCCTCTATCCGCTATCAGGAAATCGATGGATTCGGGGCTGCGATCACTGGCTCCACTGCCTACAACTTGTCGTTGATGCCAGCTGCAGCAAGGCACGCTTTCTTGGAGGAAACATTTGCTCCTGATAAGTTTGGCTTCAGCTATGTGAGGGTGAGCATAGGTTGCTCGGATTTCTCACTGAGCGAATATACTCTATGTGACGAACCGGGCATTGAGCATTTTGGCTTGACGGTAGAGGAAACCAAGTATGTGATTCCTGCTTTGAAGGAAATACTTGCCATTAATCCTGCACTTAAGATTATGGGTACCCCATGGACTTGTCCCAAATGGATGAAGGTGAAGAGTCTGGAAGAACCTGTGCCATTTGATTCGTGGACAGGAGGACAACTCAATCCTGCATACTATCAAGATTATGCCCACTATTTCGTATTGTGGATACAGGCCATGCAGCAGGCTGGTGTGCCTATCTATTGTATCACGCCACAGAACGAACCGTTGAATCGTGGCAATTCGGCTTCATTATTCATGGGTTGGAAAGAACAGCAAGCCTTTGTGAAACAGGCATTGGGTCCTGCATTGCGAAAGGCTGATTTGGCTGTAAAGGTTTATGCTTTCGACCATAATTACAACTACGACGATATGCCTGACCAGCAACAATATCCGTTACATATTTACGAAGACGCTGAAGCTGCCAGGTTCTTTGCTGGTGCTGCTTACCACAACTATGGAGGAAGACCATCAGAATTGCTTCGCATCCAACGTGAAGCACCAGATAAAGAGCTGGTGTTCAGTGAGGCAAGTATCGGAACCTGGAACAATGGCAGGGACTTGGAGAAGTCTCTTCTGCGAGATGTGGAGCAGCTGGGGTTGGCTACCGTCAATGGTTGGTGCAGAGGCTCTGTGGTATGGAACCTGATGCTTGACAACGATCGTGGCCCCCATCGTGGCGAAGGGGCTTGTGCCACATGCTATGGGGTAGTGGATATCGACAATACCGACTATACCACCATTACCCGCAACTCCCATTTCTATGCGATGGCCCACATGAGTGTGGCAGCAAAGCCTGGTGCTTATCGCATTGCCACCAACGAAAAAGCTGCAGAAGGACTGACTTATGCTGCTTTCATCAATCCAGATGGTTCTTATGGCTTGGTAATCAGCAATCAGGGTGAAGCCCAACAAGTAAATGTTTCCTTAAATGGTGTTGCTGCTTTCGTGGCTGAATTACCTGCTAAGGCTGTGGTGTCGTATAGCTGGAAATAAATGAAGATTATTGTTGCCATAGATTCTTTTAAAGGGTGCTTGACTTCTGTTGAAGCCAATGCTGCTGCTTGCAAAGGGGTATTGCAGAAATACCCTGATGCCGAGGTGGTACCGATGCCTGTAAGTGATGGAGGTGAAGGGTGGATAGAGGCATTTCGTGTTGCCATTGGCGGGGAAATTGTTGAGGTAGATGCCCATGACCCTTTATTGCGACCTATCAAAGCTTGCTATCTGAAAAAGGATGATTTGGCAGTGATAGAGATGGCAAAGGCTAGTGGACTGACCTTGCTGAAGCCGGAAGAACGTAATCCGATGGTGGCATCTACGTTTGGTACCGGAGAACTGATAGCTGATGCTATTTGCAAAGAATGTAAGCGGTTTATCGTGGGCTTAGGAGGCAGTGCTACCAGTGATGCAGGTATGGGGATGCTGAACGCTTTACCCAAAAACCTGGAAGGTCTGCAGTTCATCATTGCTACCGATGTGACGAATCCACTTTATGGGCCGTTGGGAGCAGCTCATGTGTTTGGTCCGCAGAAAGGGGCTACCCCTGAGATGGTGGAGATGCTGGATGAAAAAGCCAGGAGGTTTGCTGAGCAGTCGGCACAACAGATGGGGTATGATTGCTCTCAAAACCCGGGTGCAGGAGCTGCAGGTGGGATAGGCTATGCTTTTATGCAGTATCTGCACGCAGAAAGTAGAAGGGGAATTGACCTGCTTTTGGATACTATTGATTTTGATAAATTCTTGAATAATACCGATTTGGTGATTACAGGTGAGGGCGCTTCTGATGCCCAGACACTGATGGGAAAGTTGCCTTTTGGCATTATGCAGAGAGCCAAGCAACAAAATGTTCCTACCACGTTGATAGCTGGAAGGATAGCAGATGAAGAAGCGTTGCAGGCAGCAGGATTTGCCCAAGTGCTGTGCATCAATCCTGTCGGTTTGCCTTTGTCGGTTGCGATGCAGAAAGAAGTGGCAGAAAGAAATATTGCGAATACTGTAGGGTTGCTTGTTTAAGTAACGATTATTTTGTAATTTCGCACCCTGAAATGAAAATAGATGAACTACAACAGCTGCTGGTGAAGCATCCGCAAGTGGCGGCGATGAGACAGCTGGTAGAACAAGGGAAGGTAAATCATATTTATTGCGGAGGTCTGAAGGCTTCTGCCTCTTCTGTTTATGCCTCTGCCTT
This sequence comes from Bacteroidaceae bacterium, assembly GCA_016284115.1. The sequence continues at coordinate 3,504 of JAEEOD010000217.1, read as the reverse complement.
AATTGGCAATACAAATAGTCCCTTTGTCTTCATCTTGGGTGACCTCGAAGAAGCTGGTTATTTCTATCATGACCTTACCCAGATATTGGGTGATAATCAGGTGTTGTTCTTCCCTTCGTCTTTCCGTAGAGCTATCAAATACGGACAGAAAGATGCTGCGAACGAGATTTTGCGTACGGAGGTGCTGAGCCGTTTGGAGAAGAATGTTACCAACTTGTTTGTGGTGACTTATCCTGATGCGTTGGCCGAGAAAGTGATAGCCCGCAAGGAACTGGATGAGAAGACGATCAAGATTAAGACTGGCGACCAGCTGGATATGAAATTTGTAACTGACTTGTTGCAGCATTACGGATTTCAGTATACTGATTATGTGTATGAACCAGGACAGTATGCGCAACGAGGCAGTATCGTCGATGTATTCTCCTTCTCATCAGAATATCCTTATCGTATCGACTTCTTCGGTGACGAGGTGGACAGTATCCGTACTTTCGAGATTGAGAGTCAGTTGTCGAAAGAGAAGAAAGACAGTATTGTGATTGTGCCTGACCTCAGTGCTGGATTGGCGCGTAAAGGTGATGGGGACATGGTGTCTTTTCTCGACTTCCTGCAACCTGAAACGGTGGTGGTGATGCGAGATTTATTTTGGTTGCGTGAACGTATTCAGCAGGTACACGATGAGACTCTGACAGATCAGGCGAAACAGGCTCGTGAGGCTGAAGAGCAGGGAATGTTGATATTAGATGGAAAACTGATTGATGGCGAAGAATTCATGCGCAAGGTGATGGCTTTTCGCAGGATGGAAATAGGCGTGAAACCTACTGGGACACCAGAAGCCTCATTAGTGTTTGATACTGATGTACAACCCATTTTCCATAAGAATTTTGACTTGCTGAGCAAACGCCTCCAGCAATATATGGCAGACGGCTATCGCTTGTTTATCTGCAGTGATAGTCAAAAGCAGACGGAACGTATCAAGGCTATCTTCGAAGATAGAGGCGACAACATAGAATTTACGGCTGTTGAGAAGACTATTCATGAAGGATTTGTGGACCACCAGCAACGTATGTGTGTGTTTACTGACCATCAGATATTTGACCGTTTCCATAAATATAACCTCAAGAGTGATAAGGCGCGAAGTGGTAAGATAACGCAAAGTCTGAAGGAACTTAACGAGTTCCAATTGGGTGATTATGTGGTGCATACCGATCATGGCGTAGGAAGATTTGCAGGGTTGGTACGTATCCCTAATGGCAATACCACCCAAGAGGTGATGAAGTTGGTATATCAAAACGAGGATGTGGTGTTTGTATCTATTCATTCACTGCATAAGGTTTCGAAATACAAGGGCAAAGATGGTGAACCTCCTCGTCTGAATAAGTTGGGCTCTGGTGCTTGGGAGCGTATGAAGGACAGAACCAAGACCAAGATAAAAGACATTGCTCGTGATCTTATCAAATTGTATGCTGCTCGTAGGGATGAGAAAGGCTTTGCTTATAGTCCTGACAGTTTTATGCAGAAGGAGTTGGAGGCATCATTCCTTTATGAGGATACGCCTGACCAGAGCAAGGCTACTGCTGATGTGAAAGCGGATATGGAGAGCGATCGTCCGATGGACCGCCTGGTGTGTGGTGATGTGGGCTTTGGCAAAACGGAGGTGGCTATCAGGGCTGCTTTCAAAGCTGTGACTGACAACAAGCAGGTGGCTGTGCTGGTGCCTACCACCGTACTGGCTTACCAGCATTATCAGACATTTAAGGATAGACTGAAAGATATGCCTTGTAGGGTGGAATACCTGAGTCGTGCACGCTCGGCAAAAGATACCAAACAAATTCTTGCTGACTTAGCTGAGAATAAGGTGAACATCCTGATTGGTACCCACAAGATTTTGGGTAAGGAGGTGAAATTTAAAGACTTGGGTTTGCTTATCATTGACGAGGAGCAGAAGTTTGGTGTAAGCACTAAAGAGAAACTGCGCCAACTGAAGGTGAATGTGGATACACTTACCATGTCGGCTACACCTATCCCAAGGACTCTTCAATTCTCACTGATGGGAGCACGTGACCTCTCTGTTATACAAACACCACCTCCTAACAGATATCCCATCCAGACGGAAGTGCATACTTTCAATGAAGAGGTAATAGCCGATGCTATCAACTTCGAGATGAGCCGTAATGGGCAAGTGTTCTTTGTCAATAATCACATCTCTAACCTGGAAATGCTGAAGGCTTTGATATTGAACCTTATTCCAGATTGTAGAGTAGCAATAGGACATGGACAGATGGATCCTGTGGAGTTAGAGAAAATCATCATGGGTTTTGTGAACTACGACTATGATGTTTTGCTCTCTACTACCATCGTGGAAAATGGTATCGATATCCCTAATGCCAATACCATCATCATTAATGAAGCACAAAACTTTGGACTTTCAGACTTGCATCAGATGCGAGGCAGGGTTGGTCGCAGCAATAAGAAAGCGTTCTGCTATTTGTTGGCACCCCCATTATCGACACTTACACAAGAAGCTCACCGTCGTTTGCAGGCTATCGAGAACTTTGCCGGATTGGGAAGTGGCATTCATATCGCTATGCAAGACCTTGATATTCGTGGAGCTGGTAATATGCTGGGTGCCGAACAGAGTGGTTTCATTGCCGATGTGGGTTACGAAACCTACCAGAAGATTTTGGGTGAGGCTGTGCATGAACTGAAGATGGAGGAGTTCAGTGAGCTCTTCGTGGAAGAAAACGAAAAGGTTGAAGTAGATAGAGGCGAGCACTATGTTGATGAATGTCAGATTGAGAGTGACCTCGAGCTGTTGCTGCCTGCTAGTTATGTGACTGGTAGCAGTGAGCGTATGCTACTGTATCGTGAACTCGACAATCTATCTACCGAAAAAGATGTAGATAATTTTAAAATCAAACTGTTGGATAGATTTGGACCAATACCCCAGGAAACCGAGGAATTGTTGCGTGTTGTTCCACTTCGCAAATTAGCAGCACGATTGGGTGTTGAGAAAATCTTTTTGAAAGGTGGACGTATGACGCTGTTCCTGGTGTCTAACCCTGAGAGTCCATACTATAAAGGAGCTGTGTTTGGTAAACTCATTGATTATATGATGAAATACACCCGTCGTTGTGAACTCAAGGAACGCAATGACCACAAGCGTTCCATGTTGGTGAAGGATGTTGTTAGTGTGGAGCAGGCGCTTTATGTTTTACGAGAGATATACGCTTTTGATGGTAAAACTGCCTGAGCCAGTTTACCGTCAAGATGTTCACTTTTGAAATAACGAGTGCACACTAAGTCTCAATGAATTTGACGTAATCAAGAATCAACGTCTTCCGTAAAGTTTATCTATTAAGTCGGGACGATGAATGCGACGTAGTTCGTTGATGATTTCTCGTCGTTGCTCTGGCTGGTACCAGAAGAAGAAAAGACGTTGTGCCAATTTCTCACGTTGTGTACGAGCACTGAACACGGGTTCCAAGGTATAGGGATGATAGCCTG
>JAEEOD010000216.1 GCA_016284115.1 Bacteroidaceae bacterium | reverse complement strand
GATATGAAGAAATTAGTTTACAGTTTGATGGCTTTTGCCGTTGCATTTACTTTTGCCGCTTGCGGTAGTGACAAGAATGACCCTGCACCAACTCCAACGCCAACTCCAACGCCAAGTCCAACACCAACACCCACACCTACAGTGAGTGTGACCGAGGCTGACCTGAGTGCTGCCGTGAATCAGTATGTGGATGGTGTGGTATTGCCAACCTACAAGGCTTTGGCAGAGAAGAATGAAGCTTTGAATAAAGCTGTTGAGAAATTCCGTCAGGCTCCATCTGACGCTGCCTTTGAAGAGGTGGCTAATGCATGGCTCGATGCTCGTGAGCCATGGGAGTCGAGCGAGGCTTTCCTGTTTGGTCCGGTGGCCGACAAGGGCTTGGATCCTAACATGGACAGTTGGCCACTTGACCAGGTATCTATTGCTGCTATTCTGAACTCAGCCGATTGGGCAGCACTGGAGTGGAGTGGCGACTATGATGAGGATGATAAAGATATTGAAGCAGTACAGAGCGTGCGTGGTTTCCATACGCTGGAGTACCTGACTTTCAAGGATGGTGAGCCTCGTACCGTATCAGCTAAAACTGGTTCTACTGATCCTAATACTATGGAGTATGCCGATGCCAACAAAGATGCGTGGGCAAACTACATGCAGGCAGTGGCTGCTCTGTTGCGTGCCGATGCCAATACGCTGTATGCCGACTGGAACAAAAGCTATAACGGTGGTAAGAGCTATGCCGATATCTTCAAGGCACACGATGGTACAGAAGGCTTTAATAGTGCTATTAACTGCATTGAGCAAATCATTGATGGTTGTGCCGACATTGCCAGTGAGGTAGGTGCTTCCAAGATTGGTGACCCAGTGGGTTTGTATGAAGATGGCAAGACCCAAGAGGCACTCTATGCCGTTGAGTCATGGTACAGCTGGCACTCACGTGACGACTATACCAATAATATCTATTCTATCCGCAATGCCTACTTCGGCTCATTGGATGGAAGTGTAAACAGTAATTCTCTGTCGGCTTTGGTGAAGAAGGTAGATGAATCATTTGATACCAAGGTGAAGAATGCTATTCAGGTAGCTGCTGATGCCATTCAGGCTATCCCTCAGCCATTCCGCAACAATATCAACAGTACTGAGGCAAAGAATGCGATGGATGCTTGTGGTAACCTGGAATCAGTGCTGACTGATGAACTGAAGCCATTCATGCAAAAGATATTGGATTAGTGATGGACAATCGCCTTTATTACATATTAGGAGTAATAGCCACGTTGATGATGGTCTCTTGTGATGAAACAGGTGATCAGATTGTGGCAAAGGATATGGATGTACCGGCAGGCTATGCATTGTCAGCCGGTACATCTACTGTCTTTTTCAACTCTGCCGTAGCTTACGACCAGCCTGCCAGGTGGGTGAGTGGGGTATATGACACTCGCTTTAATCGTGGTGACCGATTGTACGACAATGTGAAGAGTACCAACAATAATGGTCATAACGGTGGTTTGGGCCCTGTGTATGCTGGTTTCTCATGTGGTAGTTGTCATCGTAATGCCGGACGTACAGAACCTACATTATGGACAGAAGGCGGATCGGGTACCTATGGCTTTACTTCAGCCTTGATTTATGTTACCCGTAAGAATGGCGCTTTCTTCCAAGATTATGGCCGTGTGATTCATGATAATGCCATCTATGGTGTGCAACCAGAAGGTAAGTTGAGGGTAACCTACGACTTTGAGACTTTCGAGTTTCCTGATGGTGAGAAATACGAACTGGCTAAACCTAACTACGAGATATATGAGTGGTATGCTGACAGCATAGCACCCGAAGACTTGTTCTGTACCGTTCGTATTCCTTTGCGTCATGTGGGGATGGGACAGATCATGGCAATTGACCGTAACGAGATTGAGGCGCTGGCGCGTCAGAGCAACTATCCTGAGTTTGGCATCAGTGGCAAGGCCAACTACATCAACGAGCGTGGCAAATTGCAATTGGGCCTCTCGGGCAATAAGGCACAGCATGCTGACCTGACGGTGGAATTGGGTTTCTCGAGTGATATGGGTATGACGAACAGTCGTTATCCAGAGGAAATCAGCGAGGGACAGCTTCAGATCAACCAGGGTAGTATGATGGGCTTGCTCTACGACCAGCTGGATGTTTCTACCGAAGATATGGAGGATGTGGACCTCTATATGCAGAGCTTGGGTGTGCCTGCTCGTCGCAATGTCAATGACGCACGTGTGATACATGGTGAACAGATGTTCTACAAGGCATCTTGCCAGTTGTGCCATACGACTACTTTGCATACACAGCCTCGCGGTTCTACATTGCTAAATGGTACCGAACTGCCTTGGCTGGGTAGTCAGGTGATTCATCCTTACTCTGACTTCCTATTGCACGACATGGGCTCTGAAATCATGGGGGTAGGTCTGAACGACAACTATGTCAGCGGACTGGCTCGTGGCAATGAGTGGCGCACTACACCGTTGTGGGGCATTGGCTTGCAACAGAAGGTGAATGGACATACATACTTCCTGCACGACGGACGTGCACGCAACTTCATCGAAGCTATCATGTGGCATGGTGGTGAAGGGGAAGCTTCGAAGAATATCTTTAAGAATATGACGAAAGAAGAACGAGACGACTTGATTGAATTTTTGAAATCACTATAATATGAAGAAAATATTACTCATTTTGGCGGCGTTATTGCCTTTGACCGCTATGGCACAATACGAGGAAGATACCGACAATGGTGTGGTATCACTGGCGGGTAGGGAAGGTTTCTCTATCGCTACCAAGAAAGGCGATTTTGTTTTCAAGCCATACTTGTTGATGCAGGCTGCTGGCAAGTTTAACTATTACGATGACGAGGGCTTAGACAAAGCTTATAACCAGGATAACGTAGCGAATTCAGGCTTCTCTATTCCTTATGCTGTGTTGGGCTTTACGGGAAAGGCTTTTGACAAGTTGAGCTTTAACCTGAGCATCAATGCTGCTGGTAGTGGCGGTGCTTTGCTGCAACAGGTGTGGTTTGACTATGCCTTCAGCGAGAAGTTTGCGATACGTGCCGGTAAATTCAAGACACCGTTTACACATGCTTATCTGACTACGTTGGGTGAAACGCTGCTGCCTGTACTGCCTACGTCACTTACTGCTCCTGTGATACTGCCTCATGCCTTGAATGCTGTGAATCCAAACTTCGGCACTGGCTTTGACTTAGGTGTTGAGATTCATGGCTTATTAAATAAGGTGGGCTATGAGTTGGGTATCTTCAATGGTACTGGTGCGTCAGTCAATACGGCTGGCAAGACCTTCAGCGATGATTGGCATATTCCTTCTATGCTTTATTCGGGTAGGTTGACTTATATGCCTAAGGGTGTGATGCCTGCCACTCAGGGTAATCCCAAGCGTTTGAACGAAGATAAGATATTGTTTGGTGCTTCTGCATCGCTGAACGTAGAGAGCGAGAGTGAGAGTACCAACGACTTCCGTGCGGGCTTGGAGTTTGCTATGCTGAAAGGTAGACTCTACTTAGCTGCTGAGGCTTACTATATGCATGTGGGCTTTACCAAGCGCATGAAGATTGATGATAGTTTCAACTACTGGGGTGGTTATGTGCAGGCAGGCTACTTTGTGGCTCCTCGTGTGCAGGCTGCTTTGCGTTATGACTTCATGGACCGCAATGGTACTGATGCGAAGGGCTTGCTGAATATGCCAGCTGTGGGCATCAACTATTTCTTCCCCAATAGCAATGTTAAGCTACAGGCTATGTACCAGTATATCGGTCGAACAGGTCATGCTACGCAGTTGGATCGTGATATCGATGATTTAGGACTGGCTACTCACTCAGCTACTGTTATGTTGCAATACTCATTCTAATTGATTATGAGAAGAATAATTGTTATAAGTGCTATAATAACAAGTATCATTACGCTGCAAGGTTGTGACGAAGGACGTTTGTTTGAAGATGAGATTCCCATCTCACCTGAAGGCCGTACTGTTACCCTCACAGCCCAACTCACTGGGTTGGCTACCTGGCCAGACCCTTCGATGTATGTGGTGTTGGCAGGCTTTAACGACGAGAGCGAGTATGCCCTGATCAACAAGTCGGTGCCAGTGCCCCAGAACGAGGGGGATGAGGTGACTGTGCAGTTGTCGGGCATCAAAGAGAATGTTACTCGTGTTGAGTTGTGTGTCATCAACCGCCTGAGGCGCCATATCCTGGCATTCTATACCATCGATGAGGCTACACTTACTGCCAGCAATGAGATTGAGGTGAATGTAGGCACGCTGAATGTAGGTATGTTCAACACCGTTCAGGAGAGGGTGTTCAATGCTACCTGCGTAAACTGTCATGGTGCTGCTACATCAGCTGCTGCAGGATTGTACCTCACTGCTGGGCGCAGCTATGAGAGTATGGTAAACAAGCCTTCTAAGAAGTTGCCTGAAATCAATATCGTAGAACCAGGCGATGCTGCCAACAGTGCGCTGTATCAAGCTTTGTCAACTGATGTGAGTATTACCGACGAGTGGCATTACAACCATACGGCTGAGGTGGTGGACGAAGGAATATTGGCACTGATACGACAGTGGATTACGCATGGAGCAAAAGAAGATTGATGATGAATAATGCAAAAGTAGAAATATTCAAATTTGAGACAAAAGGTGTGAATGAGTATCACCTGATTGTGCATGTAACTGATCCAACACTAACTTACAACCAGCAGGTTGAAAGCTTGCTGACTGCTTACGATGAGGTGTTGGCCACATTGCCAGGAGCAGAGGCTGTGTTCAAGCGCTATTTCTTGAGTGATG
>JAEEOD010000215.1 GCA_016284115.1 Bacteroidaceae bacterium | reverse complement strand
CAGCCTGAAACTGGATTAGGTCAGAGGTGCAAAACGGGTCGGAATCCACACAATGGTTATTGATGGTAGGGGCTCTTCCTAGGGCAAGATCCATAGTGATGGATGCGAAATGTGTGGGTGGAACGGCCGATTTCCACTGGGTGACAAGATCCTGCAGAAATACCTTGTCGATGACCCTGAAGTTGGCGAAAGCATCGCTGTAGAAAGATTCAAATGTTCCAAGAAAATCTTCTTCTTGTCCATCGCTGCTGGGAGCGAGGGTGAACAAACCGAATTGCTCGTCAGGGGTGACGATGAAGCGGTCGTCTTGGTCGAGGTTGTACAACAAGAATAACCTGAAATCAGGGTTGCCAATCTCGAAAAAGTTCAACAAGATGCCTTCGTCGGCATATTGGCTATAGGGCGTTTGTGCCCATTGTTTCAAGGGCATGACCGTCAGCAGCAGGACGGCTATTGCAACTTTTATAAATCTGTTCATCTCGGTTATGTCTAGTATATAACTCTAAGCGAATGGTATTATTGTATAGTCCTTTTTAATGGATGACCACGACTTTCTTGGTGACACTTCGCTTTCCATCGCTGATGGTGAAGAAATAGATGCCGTTCATCAGCCGCTTCATCGAATACTCATGGCTTTGGCCGACTTCGATGGACTTCAGTTCGAACGCATCGACAAGGGTGCCTGTCAGGCTGTACACCTTTATATTCAAGTCACCTTGCAAATTGTCGAATTGCAGTCGCATCTGTCCGTTGTTGGGATTGGGAATGACACTGACAGAGGCAGGGTAGGCTTCTTGCTCTTCCACGCCATAGAATGAAGGATGGAGCCAGTATTCCGCAATCACGCCTTCATTGCCAGAACAGGAGTTGACGGCTTTGAAGGTGAGGCAGATGGAATCGGGCACCCAGTCCATGGCGTAGACCATGCACTCGAGAGGATTGTTTCCCGAAGGATTGGGGACGATGCGCCAGCTGGTCTTGGAGATATCCCATTTGCACTGACTTAAATCCCATTTGGAGATATCTGAAATTTCGTCAGTCACTTGGTAGTTGTAACGATTCACATTGAATTCCGTCGCAGTGATGGGCCAATGGGGATTGGGGACGTTGAGGTCGGAGCAATCGATTACAGGGTGGGGCGTGTATTGCATGTTATTGATTTGAAGCTGTACACTGTAGTCGCATCCTTCGGGAGTTTGGCCGTTAAGCGTGGTGTTGACGTTCCCGTTGTAATAGAGTGTATCTCCCAAATATTGGTTATAATAGGGGAATACGTCGCAAATGTTGTCTTGGATACCATCAAAAGTATGAATATTGTTGACACTTTTATGGTTGACGGTGAGGTTCAACTGGTACTCTCGATTGCAGGGATAGGGGAACATGGAAACACTGTGATAAATAGTATCGGATTGACTGTAGTTATAACCTGTTACTGGCCATGTGTAACTGTCACATACGACGGTGTCAAATATAATTCGTTCAGGTGTCTGTTGGAAATGCAGATCGAGGCTGAAGATGCCTTCGCAATTGGAATAAGGAATGGTGTCGACATACGAACCGCTCGTATGGTAGGTCTGACCGTTGACATCCCAATAGAATGAAGGTTCGTCATCATAACAAACATATTCCGTCTGAGTTGGTGGAATGTAGTAATTACTGACAGTCAGTTGAACGAGAACGATACTATCGCAGCCATGGATGTCTTGCAGATGGAACAGGTGGTCGCCGGCATAGAGCGGAATTTCATATGGGTCTTCTTCGTAGTAGAAAGGCAATTGGCTTTCGCACACGGTCACGGGATGATCTGTGACGCCATTGTTGGGATAAATGGTAAGGTTCAACCTTACGATGCTGTCGCAGCCGTGAATAGAGTGGTCGGTATAGGGTATTTGATAATAACCGGGCGATTCGTAGGTGGTGCCATAGAACGTGTAGCTCTCGCCATAGCAGATGGCACGCTCAATTACCGTTTCGTCGTAGGTGGGGTAGTGGTCGAGGTGCAAGTTTAAGGTTTTGAGGCAACCTTGATCGGTGACAGTGTCAAACTGGTACGTTCCGACTTCGCTATA
>JAEEOD010000214.1 GCA_016284115.1 Bacteroidaceae bacterium | reverse complement strand
GTCGAAGTTTAATATTACCCCTTTCTGAAAATCAAGCATTACATCAAACTAAATAAAAGGGTGGCAAGTCCAACTAGGGCACAATAAACGGCAAAATATAACAACTTACCTTTCTTCACTATATTAATCATCCACTTGCAAGCCAGACATCCAAAGACAAAAGCCGATAGGAAGCCCACCACCAAAGCCATCAATGACACATCACTACTTGCCTCAGAAGCTCCCTTCACTATCTTCATACCATCTAATAGTGCCTCGCCCAAAATAGGAGGTATCACCATCAAGAAGGAGAATTGTGCCAACCTTTCTTTCTTATTACCCAACAACAAACCTGTAGCAATGGTGCTACCACTACGACTCAAACCTGGCAATACGGCACAAGCCTGTGCCAAACCAATAATAAAAGCATCTTTCATACTAATATGCTCTTTCGTGCGAGGCTTGGCATAATAGGAGAATGCCAGTAAAGCTGCTGTAATCAAGAGCATTATGCCCACAATGAACAAGCCTGAACCAAAGATTTCTTCCACCTTATCCTTAAAAAACAAGCCCACAATACCAATAGGAATCATGGAAATAAGGATATTGATGACATATTTGGTCTCATCATTCATTTGGAACTTAAAAAGACCACGAAATATCCAATCGACCTCTTTATAGAGGATAAATAAAGTGCTCAAAACCGTAGCAATATGCACCACAATAGTGAAGGTAAGGTTGTCCTCACCCTGGATGCCGAACAAAGCCGAGCCAATGGCCAAATGGCCACTGCTGCTAACAGGTAAGTATTCAGTAAGGCCCTGAATCATGCCTAAAATAAAAGCCTCTAACCAACTCATTCTTTATCCTCCTTGGGTTTCTTAATCACTGCATAAATCATCAATAAGAAGCCGATAAGGCATATTACTGGGGCAATCCTCACTCGTCTTACACTAAAAATATCGGACTCAAAATAATCGGCAGTTGTACTAGGGCCCATCATCAACAGAAAGCCTATAATAACGATTGCCACGCCTATGGCAATTAATATTAGATTGTTCTTGCCAAATGCAAAATTCTTCCTATCCATATATCATTTAAACATAATACAATTTACTTGCTTTCATTTTTAAGAAGCGGTTTACCGACCAATATGCACAAAACAACGTGAGTAGCACCCCCGTAAGCAACACTACTCCACTGACGGTAAGTAACACATCAGGCGAGATAACCTCAATAAGATGGGGCTCATTCATTACCAACCAAGCAGCTGCTCCCCACAAAGCGATGTTGGCCAACAAACTCGCCATGATACCTATCCAAAAGTTCCTTACCATGAAAGGACGGCGGATGAAAGAGCGACTAGCACCCACCAATTTCATTGTGTAAATCAAGAATCGTTGCGAATAGACCGTAAGACGGATAGTATTATTGATGAGAGCAAACGATATGAGTCCTAACACCAATGCCAAGCCTATGAGCATCAATTCTAATTGAGCAATATGACGATTCATGCTCTCTATCAAATTCTTCTGGTAAAGTACCTCCTGGATATTGATGTTGGTACTCAGTTGTTGCTCTATTTTGGCGATGCTATCGTTATTGGCATAATCGGCACGCAATTTAATCTTTACAGAAGCAGGAAAAGGATTATAACCTTGAAATTCCTCTGGATCTGTATTTAACTCAGCTTTCATCTCTTCCAATGCCTGCGACTTGGAAATGTACTCAGCACTCTTCACAAACGGCTTTGTCTTCAAGTCTTCTATCAGCTTGACAATCTCAGGCTCAGGCATATCGTCGCTGATGAGTAGGGAGAAGTTCACATTCTCTTTCACATACACCGATACGCTCCTAGCTGCTAAGGCAAAGAAGACTACCACACCTAATACTATTAGCACCAAAGTGGTACTAACGGTAGCTGTAGCCGTCTGTAAATTGAAGAATCTCGTTTTCTTTGTCATGTATTTATATCTTTTCAAGAGGTCGCTCCCCTTTCATTATTTCTTTTTCAATACATAAATCAGCGAACTGCTTCGTTCCTTATGTCCCCAACTGCTTACCCAAGTGCCACAGCCCTGCCAAAGTCCACGCAAACAACTCATCTTATGACCCAAGCGTTGTTCAGAAAGCATGCTTATATAAAAACCATCAAGTGGCATGGGAATAGATTTAATAATCTTGAATCCATGCTTCTCTGCAAATTTCTGCATCGCATCAGGTGAGAAATGCCATAGGTGGCGGGGAACATCCCAAGCAGCCCAATCGGCACCATAATGACGGGCATCAGTAGAAGTATGGTTAGGTACAGCTATCAGTAAGGCCCCGTCGTCCTTGAGCCAACGATAGAACTTATCACCCATAATATTGAGGTGCTGCAAGTGTTCCAAAACATGCCAAAGGGTGATACAATCAAAAGATTTGTCTTGCAGGGTAGCAAAGGCCTCTTCGTCGTCACTCTTCAATCCGAAATGATCTTGGGCAAATTGTCGGGCTTTGGCACTCTTCTCAATAGCACGTACCGTCCACCCCCACTCTGTCATGAGGTGAGCAAAATAGCCTGTACCTGAGCCAATATCCAATAGCCAACCTTGACGCAAATCCGTAGCTCTTGTCACATGACCTGCCTTCGCTGTGAGCATCATGTTGCGTGCGAGATGATAGAGCCTGTTCATCAAACCATTCTCTACATCAGAATGTGAGATGTAATCGGAAGATTCATAATAGCTGGCAATCTCCTGTTCATCTGGCACATCCTGTGTAAATCGGAAACCACAATGGTCACAAAGCCACACATCAAAAGTTTCCTGACTCACCAAACGGTCAACAGCAGAAAACTCCTTGTGCAAACTATTACTACCACATATCGGGCAACAATCAGTATGTACTAGCTTACTCATAAGGACACACCACACCTAAAATTGCTGCAAAAATACAAAAAAAAATGTACTTTTCGTCAAAAATTAAGGAGTTTTAAGAATTGAAGTCTTATATAAATAAAGGGCT
>JAEEOD010000213.1 GCA_016284115.1 Bacteroidaceae bacterium | reverse complement strand
TTCCCAGGCAGCATATGATTATTTTTTAAGACATAAAAATTTATAGAAAAACTACTAATTCTTTTTGCAGTATGCCCCAATTATTGTAACTTAGCGTAGTTTTTAACAATTAATTTTTGATAACAACGCATGAAAACTGAAAAACAGAAGGCGGCAGCAGCTGCTGAGTTCGCAAAGCGATGGGAAGGACGTGGTTACGAAAAAGGTGATTCACAGCCTTTTTGGTTCGCCTTTCGAATGCAAAAGCAACTATATTGCTATCCCAAAGGTTTCATCAGAAAATAGAAAATATATACCTATCGATTATCTGACGCCTGATATTATCCCTGGTGATAAGCTCTTTTGTATGCAGAATGCAACGCTTTATCATTTTGGTGTACTGACTAGTAATGTTCACATGGGATGGATGAGGGCAACTTGTGGCCGTTTGAAGTCTGACTATAGTTATTCCAATACTATTGTATACAACAACTTCCCTTGGCCTAAACCAACAGAAGAACAAAAGGCAAAAATTGAGAAAACGGCTCAAGCAATATTGGATGCCCGTGCATTATATCCAGATAGTTCTTTAGCCGACGTGTACGATGATCTGACTATGCCAGCTGAACTTCGCAAAGCCCACCAAGATAACGACCGTGCTGTTATGGAGGCATACGGATGGAAAGCAAGCAGTCAATTTACAGAAAGTATGTGTGTTGCCGAGTTGTTCAAGCTCTATCAACAAATGACAGCTAACAAATGATTGCAAGGTTTCTCCTTGACACATGATTCATTCTATCACATCAGTTGAGCTGACAGATGGTGCTATCTGCCAGTCAGCCTTTGCCAAATCGATGGTGATGGCAGGTAATACTGCCGCATCATCACAGGTCACCACAGTACCACGGTTGTAGAGGTAACCAAAGTCGCAGACATAGGTAACATTGGACATCGTATAGCCATTGGTGCGCATGAACCAGAACGAGTTGCCTCGATAGCCATCGACAGGTGACCACCAGACACCTCGGCACTTGGCATACAACGTAGATTTGAAACGACGGGCTGGATCATCGATGCCATCGCCTGGATAGAAGCCATAATCTTCAGCCAAAGAGGACGAGAAGATTTCGCTCTCGGAAAGTATGAACACATGGTCTTGGGTATCAGGACCGCAGTTGGTACCGAAGTAATAATTGGGGGCATTCTTCACTGAAGACAGCAGAATAGCTTTTTGTTCGGTCTTTGAGAATGCACGCTGATAAAACACACTGTTCAGCCATTGACGCAGCAGGCTCTCACTCCAGCTCACATCTGTAGTCTGTGCAGCAAACGGACAAGTATCTGGCATACGGTCAGCTAAGAGAACAGCCTGCGTACCTGTGATTTTCAGCACTCTCCACTTAATGGGCGCATAAGCGAAATATTGGTAATCATCAGCATCCTGCCAACGATAATGCTGCTCACGATTGTTCGAACAAGACACGGCATCATGACCATTCATACGACGGTAGCGCACACCATCTATCACCGTTTCGTCATCCTCCCACGCAGCCTGTTGCAGTTGCTCAAACAGCGCTGCATTCACCATCACATCACCTTCCTGCAAAGCATAGTCATCTATTGCATCAAAGCTGCCAGCCACCACCTCGTTGGCAGGGTACTGACCGAAGTAAAGGCATGACCACAGGGTGGTATGGTTGGTCTTGTCGGCGTCTCTCACCAAAGGGCTGCTCAGGTCTTGGTAGGTATCACCCGTCACCCTCTCCAAGCTCCGTTCAATGATAGGCTCATCATCACCACATGCCACCATCAACAGGCTGCACATCACACCCATCAAAGCCAGTATGCATTTTGAAGCGCCTTTCTTCATTGTTGATTTGCTTTTACTTTCCAGATGCAAAAATAAGATAAATATTATGCTTCCACAAATACTGCCTATAAAAATCAGGTACTGGTAAATTTAGCACTACGCATTCTTACAAGTTCAATCGCCTCCTTACCTGTCAGGTGCTCAATGTCGAAGCGGATCATCAGCATACGGGAGAAGCCACTCTCTATTTCCTTTTGCAGACTCTCATCATCATTGGGATGGTAGCGGTTGCCAAGCATACGGACTGTTTCCAACTTCTCCCGCTCATCTTCGATGATATGGATTCTGCCGAATGCTATCACGCTACGAAAGAAGGTGGTGTACTTTTTTGGCTGCACGTCATCTTGCTCGATAACGCAGAATGATGCCTTATCACACTTGCGGATAGCATCCACCTTATGGCCAGCCAATGCGCTGTGGAAGTATAACTTCCCTTCGTGATAAACATAACTAATGGGAACGGCATACGGATAATCATCGTCGCCAAGCAATGCCAGTGTACCTGCAGTTGCCTTTTCCAAAATCGAAATGCTTTCCGCCTCAGAAAGCTGTTGGCGCTTGCGCCTCATGTCTCTGAATTGTGTCATAAAAAACGTTGCTGCCTGTTTGAGGGCTGCAAGACTATCTCGGCGACTCCTTCTAAGGCATTGCAAAGCTACGAAAAATTAGGTTAAGCAAGAAGAAAAGAAATATTTCTTTTTGCTTTTCTCTCAGCTTTTCGTAACTTTAAATAAAATACTCCATATCGGCATAAAAAAAATAAACAAGTTTATTTTGCACTACTCATAATTATTTATAACTTTGAGCAGTTTTTACTATAAAACAACGATAAATGGCAAACGACGATAAGGAAAAGGATAAGGAAAAGACGCGATATATACCCGTTGCCATCGTATGCCTGCTATTGGGCATAGCCTTTATGGTAGCCTTCAACTGGACGTGGGAGGCCACCTCGACCAATTCTTCTTGCATGAGTTGTCACGTCCACGAAGAAGCCGATGTAGCCTGGAAAAAAAGTACCCACTCTGGCAACAATGAGACGGGCGTGATGACCAACTGCGCAGACTGCCACCTGCCCACCCCAGGCACTTGGCAACACTTCACGGCCAAAGCAAGGATGGGCATAAAGGACATCTTTAGCTATCTGACCAAAGACAGCGCTGACTTCAAATGGGAAGCCAAGCGCGAACTGGAGTATGCCCAGAAGATCGTCTATAACGAGAGTTGTAAGCGCTGCCACACCAACCTATTCCCTCAAGGCGTGAACGACGATGCCGTGAAGGCTCACCTCTACTATGAAGAGAATGAGGAAAAGCTAAACCTGCAATGCATCAGCTGCCATCTGGATGCAGGCCATTACATGCCTAACTATAAGCACGGCAAATTGGATGGCCCTGTGGCCATAGACAACAGCATACGCTACGACTCGGCTACCGTAGTAAACAACTTCCAGAACTTCACAGAAACAGTGCCAGGCACAGCCGTCAGCATTAACATGGTGGCCATACCCGGTGGTTCGTTCATGATAGGTAGTCCGCAAAAAGAGGCCTTCCGCAACGATGATGAAGGACCACAGAAAGAGGTGAAGCTCTCTCGTTTCTTCATGGGAGAAACTGAGGTGACATGGGACCAGTTCTGGGCATTCTACAACGAAACCATGTCAGAGGGCCGTACACCACCAGAGAAGATATACGCCAACAACAGCCGACCTGATGTGGATGCCGTATCGGGCCCTACCCCTCCCTATAGCTTCCCTGATCAAGGATGGGGTACTGGCAGCCGTCCAGCCATCACCATGACTCACTATTCAGCAGAAACCTTCTGCCAATGGCTCTCGCTGAAGACTGGCAAGAAATACCGCCTGCCAACTGAAGCTGAGTGGGAATACGCAGCAAGAGGTGGTACAGAGACGCCCTATTTCTTCGAGGGAAGTCCTAAGAAGTACACCAACGAAGGCTGGATGAAGCGTGTCTTCGGCATTGACACTACGATGATAAACAGATATGTAGTTTATATAAATAACAGTGAGAGCAAGACACAGGAACCGATGCAGGTGGCTGCAAACCCCTTCGGACTGAAGAATATGCTGGGCAACGTCATGGAGCATTGCGCCGACAAGTATGACCCGGAAGCCTACAGCAAATGGCCAGACGGAGTGGAAAACCCAATCAGTACTGAGGGCGAGGAATATGTGGTGCGCGGCGGCAGTTATGCCGACGATGCACGGATGTTGCGCTGTGCTGCCAGAAACCATACTGATACCAAGGAATGGCTGAAAACAGACCCACAGAACCCAAAGAGCATCTGGTGGTACTCAGACATCAAGGGCATAGGCTTCCGCATTGTATGTGAAGTGCCCGCAAGTGTGAAAGACTGAAAAGAATATTAACGGATTAAATCTAATCAATAACAATAAAAAAAACACATTAATTATGGAAAAGAAAAACATCAGCAGAAGACAATTCTTCTCATACTCGGCCATGTTTGGTGCGGGTGTTGTTTGTTCATCATCCCTTCTGACTTCATGCTCAGGAGAGAAAAAGGATGGTCTGACCCCTCTGCGTCAGCCTGGTGAGTATTATGTGCCCGAACTGCCTGACAAGGCGATTGCGGGTCAAGAACTGAAAGTAGGTCTGATAGGTTGCGGCGGACGTGGCTCTGGTGCCATTGTGAACCTGCTGGAGGCAGCCGACGGCATCACCGTAACTGCTTTAGGCGATGTGTTCGCAGATCGTCTGAACAGCGTAAAGAACATGCTGAAGGAAAAGCACAACCAGGTAGTACCCGACGAGGCTTGCTTCGTTGGTTTCGATGCTTATCAGAAGGTAATCGACAGCGGCGTTGACATGGTGATCCTAACCACTCCTCCTGTATTCCGTCCTATACACTTCCAGTATGCCGTTGAGAAGGGCGTACATTGCTTCTTAGAGAAGCCAGTAGCTGTTGATCCTAAGGGCTGCCGTACCGTCATCGCAGCAGCAAAACAGGCAAAGGCAAAAGGTCTTAGCGTAGTGACTGGCACACAGCGCCACCACCAACGCCCCTATGTGGAAGCTTTCCAGCAGATTCAGAATGGCATCATCGGCGAGATTACTGGTGGTAACGTTTACTGGAACGACAGTATGCTATGGTATCGCACCCGCGAAAAAGGTTGGAGCGACATGGAATGGAACATCCGTGACTGGGTGAACTGGAAGTGGCTCTCAGGCGACCATATCGTTGAGCAGCACGTCCACAACATTGACGTCTTCATGTGGATGATTGGCAAGAAGCCTATCAAAGCTACAGGTTTCGGTAGCCGTCAGCGTCGTATCACTGGCGACCAGTATGATAACTTCAGCACTGACTTCGAATTTGAGAATGGTGTACACCTACACAGTATGTGTCGTCAGATTGACGGTTGCAGCAACAACGTCAGCGAATTCGTACAGGGTACCAAGGGCTCATGGAACAGCGCAACACATGAGATCAGGGACCTGCAGGGCAGTGTTATCTGGAAATT
>JAEEOD010000212.1 GCA_016284115.1 Bacteroidaceae bacterium | reverse complement strand
AGTCGTTTGTGTTGGTCGGCAGCGACGTCATTCCCCCTGGCCCGCCCAACCAGCCGGCAGGAGGCAGGCGCTTCGGCGCTTCCGGCTTCGACGACTGGGACGACGATGAGGAAGAAGAATAAGTGGAAATGAAAAGCTCACAAGGGGTCTCTCCCCCTGTGAGCATGAGCATGAGTCAAAAACCCGACCCTGTTGTGTAATATTATGCCGCAAGAACGATTTCGTGGCTTATTTTCTTTGCAGAGTTCCGGGAATTGTGTATTTTTGCAGCGGTAAGTATAATAAATAGGAGATAAGATTATGGTTTCAGCAGCTTATAAGAACAGAACTCGCGAGGAAATCATCGCCGCCTTCCGCGAGTCCATTCGTCGCAAGCACGAGTGGCAAGAGCGAGCAGAAGAAGAGATTAAGAAAATTCGCCAGGAGCGACTCCAATTGAGCATCTAAGCTCACAGGGGATCACCCCGTGTGAGCTAGAACCTGTGAGCTTATTACCGTTCCAGCCAGTTCTCAACCTTCAGGCCAGGAATGCGGTCAAAATGTCTGAGGTTATTAGTGACTACGGTGAGTCCTTCGCTGATGGCATGCCCAGCTATCATCATATCAAATTCGTCAATCATCTGCCCTTTCTTTTCAAGGCTATATTTGATATTGCCATACACATCACCCATCGTCTCAAGAGGCAAAACTGTGAGTTTCGTAAGGAGTCTTTCTATACGATTCATTTCCTGTTGGAAACACTTTTCGCTACGTTTTTTGGCATTATAAGCACCATAATAAAGTTCATGCATAGAGAGGACAGAAGTGCAACACTTGTCAAATCCTATCTGTATGATTTTGCTCACAACGGAAGGCGTACCACACATGAATTCTATCAGGATGTTAGTGTCGAGAAGGTATTGCTTATTCTTCATCTGCATACTTGTACTTTATGTCACGAAGTCCGAAATGATGACTTTCCCGAAGCATTTTCTGCATTTCCTCGGCAGTCATGTCATTCCCACGGGGCATTGCAAGAAATTCGCGCACGAAGTCTTCATCGCTCTTGCGCTGTTTGGCACGCTCCAATTCTTCCGGCTCAACCAAATGTTCTGCCAGCCACTGGCGGTTGCTTAAGCTTAGGCCGCTCAACATGTGAAGAATGCTTTCAAGTGAAAGTGTTGTATTCATCTATTCCTATTTCTATATGTTAGACGCTGCAAAAATACACAAAACAAACGAAACGACAAAATAAAAACTGAAAAACAATATTTATGGGTTCAGCGATTAAACAGAGAACCCAGCCCAGTTGTGTGATTTTTGGGCTGTGGAATGATTTCCTGCCTTGTTTCCTTTGCAGAGTTCCGGGAAATGATTATCTTTGCAGGCATAATATAGAATTCATTCAATCCCAGCGTTATGTCAGACGATACAAAAGAGAGATATATTAATCCATACACCGACTTCGGCTTCAAGAAGCTCTTTGAGCAGGCTGAAATAGCGAAGTATTCTGACTTGGAACGCCGTCAGTATGAGGAAAGCAAAAAGGTGTTCTGGGACAATTACAGTGTAATGAAGACGGCAAGGGACAAAGGCATTCAAGAAGGTATTCAGCAAGGTCTTCAGCAGGGCATTCATCAGGAGAAGGCCGAAACCGTTCAAAGAATGAAGGCCAAAGGGTTTTCAGTAGAAGACATTTCTGAGATAGCCGGGCTGACAATTGAAGAAATAAAGAATTTATTGCAATAGATATATCATGGAAAGGGCTGACGCAGCCGAGTAAACGGTTATCAACGACACTAAAAAACAGGGATGTACGCTGTGCATCCCTATTTTTTTTGTGCTCACAGGGGGAGAACCCCCTGAAGTGAGCTCAATTATCCAAAATTTTGGGAAGAAAAATACGCTTGCAAGTTCTTCATCACATGACGCTGTCCTTGGTCAGTAATTATTTGTCGCCATAGTGCGAACGCAGCGACACCACATGGACATAGACTTCCGTGTCGTGGATTTCATAGATCATACGGTACTGCTTGTTGATACGGCGGCTCCACGTCTCTTCAAACTTGAAATGCTTCAGGTGTTCTACCTGCCCTGTGCCTGTTCGCGGATGCTCCTGCAACTCCAGCAGCATATTGGCAATCTTTTTAAGGGTCTTTTTGTCGCCACTGTGCTTGATGGCTGCAAGCTCATTCTTCGACTGCTCAGAGAGCAAAACAACGTATGCCATAAACTACAAGGAGTTTATCATCGACATAATATCCTCCTTGCTCTCCAGACGGGTAACTTTTGCCTGGGGGCTGTGCGCACGACGGATGTCCTCCTCAACGGCCTTTACGTTGCGGCTGTCGGCAAAGAACTTGTCGCCAGAGGGGCTTACCTCGTAAGGGTCGGCATCATGCGTCGGCTCCAACAACTTGCCAGCCAGCCAGCTGCGGTCACGCTTCGAAAGCGAAAGGCTTTCAATATAGGCCCAAAGTTTGTTTGTTGCTACAGTTGCCATAATGTATGATTTATGAATTCCGCTGCAAAAATACACAAAACAAACGAAACGACAAAATAAAAACTGAAAAACAATATTTATGGGTTCAGCGATTAAACAGAGAACCCGACCCTGTTGTGTAATTTTATGCCGCAAGAATGATTTTGTGGCTTATTTTCTTTGCAGAGTCCTTGGAAAGTTGTATTTTTGCAGGCATAATATAG
>JAEEOD010000211.1 GCA_016284115.1 Bacteroidaceae bacterium | reverse complement strand
ATGGCCTGGTTGTTTCTGCCGGAAAATGAGCAGGTCCAATACCTGCAGAAAATCGCACTTCGTGCGGAAAATCCATACGGACCCAGATATTTAATGATACGGTCAAGGCGAATTTTCTGCACGAAGTGCAATTTTCTGCTGCCATTGAGGCAGCACATTTTCCGGCAATAGAGACAGGGCATTGAGCCTGCAGTCTCCTGCCATTTTCACCTTACTTTTATATCCTTATTTTGTTTGCCAAATGGCAATGGGAACTTCGGATAGAAATCTTGGAGGAAATCAAATGTGGAAATAAGAGCGAAACGACGAGTTCGGAACTGGTGGTTTCGGTTTGTCATCCCCCTAAGCAGGGGGACCGAGGGGGTCTTCTTCCCCCTAAGATTTCCTCTATGATTTCTAGCGTCAGCTATAAAGTCTTGGATCCAGATGGCTTTTCTGGCTTCGCCTTTTTTCTTCCTCCAAGGGAGGACTTTTTCTCTTATGAAGAAGGCTGCGCATTCGCAGAATGTGCGCTGGTGGTGGAGAAAGACAGCTGGGAGAGCTCGCTATCACAGATGACTGTCTCCATCACCAGCTCAGGGCATAAGCCCAGCCTTCTTCATAAGTTTTTTTTTCTACTCATCTTAAAATATTCATTAACGAGTAATTAACGGCCCATTACACGATCATTAACGTTTTAATAATAAATCGGTCGAACAAAGATATTTTCCTTTCAAAGATATTTTTTTTTGCTTATAGTCCAAAAGAAATTGAAAAAAGCACTTTTATCAAGCAAATATTTGCATATGTTGGGGAATATGGTTATCTTTGCACACGGAAGCATCAGGTTTCTCTGTGACCAACCTGAAGTATATGAAACGCAGGTTTGCCTTTTATTATGAGAGAATTGAAAAATGAACATCAAGTCTAAAAATGCATTGTAAAGAACCAAATATGGACCAGATAGAACAGAATAATCAAATTATGTCGACTGAGTTACCACAATCTCTGATGCAAGATTTACGTCAGATAATAGATCAAACTCGTGGTCATGTGGCAACTACAGCCAACTATGCCCAGACGATGATGTACTGGCATATAGGTGAGCGTATCAATCGTGATGTGCTTGAAAATCAGCGTGCAGAGTACGGAAAGCAAATTGTCGCGCAAGTGGCGCGACAATTGCAAAATGAGTATGGAAAGAAAGGATTTGACGAGAAAAGCATTCGTCGAATGATGCAATTTTCTACACTTTTCCCAGATTCTCAAATTGTCGCGCAGCTTGCGCGACAATTGTTCTGGTCTCATTTTGTGGAAGTTCTTCCTCTAAAAGATCCTCTTCAAAGAGAATTCTATATCACGCTGGCGGCATCAGAAAAATGGGGGCGCGACAGACTTCGTAAGGAGATAGACGATATGCTCTTCGAACGTACAGCCATTAGTGGCAAGCCCGAAGTAATAATAAAAAAAGAACTTTCCACCTTGCGTGATGATCACGTGATGTCACCAGACCTCGTTTTCAAAAGTCCTTATTTCTTGGAATTTACAGGTTTGAAAGGTTTTTATAGTGAAAAGACGTTGGAGGATTGTCTGGTGGCTCATTTGGAACAATTTATTGTTGAGCTGGGAAATGGCTTCAGCTTCGTAGCCCGACAGAAACGCATGATAATAGACGGCGATGACTTCTATCTTGATTTGCTGTTCTATCATCGTCGCTTGCATCGTCTGATTGCGATTGACCTCAAATTAGGCCGTTTCAAGGCACAGTACAAAGGACAAATGGAGCTATATCTCCGTTGGTTGGAAAAGAACGAGATGGAACCTGGCGAAGAAACGCCCCTTGGACTACTGCTTTGCACAGAAGGTAGTGAGGAACAGATCGAACTGCTGCAACTCGATAAATCGGGCATCAAGGTTGCTCAATATTTAACAGAACTACCTCCACGTGAGGTGCTGATGCATCAGATTCAAAAATCTTTAGAGGCTGCAAAAGCTCGTTTTGATAATTTCATAAAGGAGGACGAGATATAAGCAAGTGGACTCCAGTGGCGGGTACCGATCGAAATCACTGCCGTTCATGTCGAGATTAATCAGCCCAACGATGCCTCCTGCTGCCTCCTCGAGTGGTCTGTATTCTGATTTCAGGCTTATGCTCGGTCGATCAAGTCATCCTTTTTTAAATATTAACGAATAATTAACGGTTCATTATACGATTATTAACGTCTTATCGTGATATGTCCCCTAACGTTC
>JAEEOD010000210.1 GCA_016284115.1 Bacteroidaceae bacterium | reverse complement strand
TGAGCGGACGGTTCAAATAGGTGTTGAGTGCGGAGGGGGAGATGTACCAATCGGCTTGCTGTGGATTGGCATAGTTATCTAGCAGCAGCTGGTAAATCTCTGGCGCCTTGATGATGGTAATCTCGCGTTCTTGTGCGGGTGATTGGCCAGCCTTTAATTGTTGTAGGGTAATATTATGTGGTGACTCGGTGAGCAACTGCAACATAAAGCGTGACATCTCACCACGATTCAATCCTTCTGTCGATGTGTTATACATCATTGTCACCGTTTCTGCACGCTGTATCAGGCGGTAGAAATAGTAGGCATAGACCGAATTCTTATGCTCGATGGTGGTGAGACCAAAGGCTTTGCGTAGGTTATAAGGGATGAATGATGCATTGCTTTCTGCCTTAGGCAACTGTCCCTCATTGACAGATAGCATGAGCAGGTTCTTGAAGTCCAAGTTTCTGGTTTCCAATACACCCATGATTTGCATGCCGATGGCTGGCTCTCCATGAAATGGGATGGAGGTACCGCTAAAGATACGGTTGAGCAACTTGCGGAAGGTGATAGTATTCACGGTGAGGTTGCCTTGTTGAATCAGTGTCAGCAATCGGTTGATGAGCGTATAGCTTTTGAACATCGACTCACGGTATAGCTGTGAGAAGATTTCGTGCGTTTCTTCCTCATCATGGTGGAATAAAGTCGTGGATTCTAATAGCATATTTACCAAGTAGGTACATAATGCCTGGTTGTTGTTGACAGGCGTAAATGCCTTGTCGAAGAAATCATCTACCTTTAGCTCCGAGGGGACAGGGAAGAAACGATTTTTGCTAGTCAACTCTCTTTCTATTGTCTCAGCAGAGGCTGACAAACGCTTGGTGTAAGGATGACGCAGGAACGCCAATACATATTCATATATATAGTGCCCGTTTTTTGCATCATACCCCACTGTCTGTAAATCTGCCAAGACGTTGATAAAACTGAATACAGGTGTTTGAGATAAAGGGAAACCCATCGTGACATTAACGTGTTTCACCTTTTCAGGAAGGGCGTGTAACACTGGTTGCAATAGACTCTCGTTGCATAGCACAACGGCATTTTCCTTCTCGATGCCCTCGTGTGATAGCTGTGCGAACCATTGCGGAATATAGCGAGCCTGAGCGTTTTCGGTAGGAGATGCTATATATTTGATTTTCTTGGGTTGTTGCATCTGTTGGAAATGCTCTTCTCCTAACGCATTGGGAAACAACTGCATGTTGCGTAGGATGAATTCGCCTGCCTCGTGTGTGAAAGGAATGGCTGCTTTACGTGGCTGTGTGGTGTAACTGATGTCGTAGTCCCAGTAAAACAAAGCCTTGCTTGCTTCGTGCAATTTACTAAATAAGGTGGTTTCTACACGGTTCAGTACGTTGAAGCCTACAAAAGCTAAGTGGTCGTAAGGCAGTTGGCCGACATCCAGTCGTTCGATGATATCCCTGTAGAGCATGCCCTCGTAAGCAATGCCCAACTGGCGTAGGTTCTGACGGAAATGCTGATAGATGGCACCCAACTTATTCCAAACGCTGATGAAACGTTGCTTCAACTCGGATGTTTTCTCAATAGAGAAGTTGCAGAAAAATTGACGAATGGCCTCCTGTTGTTCTTCGGTGAGGTAGCTCAGATCTTCCAAATCTTTCAAGTCTTGCAGATTGCCGAACAGCTGAGAAGCGTCCGCCATATTCTTATCCACGTCGTCGAAATCACTGATTAACAGTTCGCCCCAATAGTAGAAGTCATCCAACGATTCTTCGCTTTGTGTTTCGGTACGATACACCTTGAATAACTCGCATACTAAACGGATAGGGTCACCAGTCTTTAGAGGTGAGAGCGAGGTTAACAACTCCTGTATGCTGATGTAGGCTGGTGACCAAATAGGTGTGGATGCCTGGCGCACCAAGTGTTCGCTGAAAAACAGACTGGCACGTTTGTTGGGGAATACCACCGCTGTATGTGACAGGTCGCTGCCTATGCGTTGATAGAGGTCGTTGGCTACTATTTCAAGGAATGATCTCATATTCTTTCTATTTGATTTTCATCAACGTACCACAGATAGCCCGTGATATTATTATAGTTCATCTTTGTGAGTAGGTCGATGTATGTTTGTACCTGTTGGCGGTGACTTTTCTTTGGCTTGCCAAACTTGAAATCTACCACTATCATCTCATCACCTCGCAACATCACACGGTCGGGCCTGCGTTGCTGTAAGCCGTTGTCAGTCATCCAGATTATCTCGCACTCGTTGAACAACTGCCAAGTACCATCGTACCATGGTTGTATGGCTGGGTGGGCAAAGGCACGGTTTACCTCATCACGTATCTCCTGTTCGCTGACGATACCGCCTACCACACCTTCGGCTATTAGGTTGTTGATAGCACCATCAATGTCTGCTTTGGTACGGATTGAGGCAAATAAAGTATGCAGGATGCTGCCTCGGTTCATGAAACGACTGGCTGAGTCTGCTTCGTCGATGCCTGCAATAAAGTCAGCCGAACGGTTCGATTCACGAAACTCCATTTCAGGATGCTTGCTCACCATAGTGATGCTCATAGGGTGGGGTCGTTTCGCCAAAAGGTTGTTGCAGACTTTCTGCTGCTTTCCCTCATAACTCATCAAGTCACCATATTCAAAGCACTGCTTTTCCTCGTCCCAATTGGCAGCTAAGGGCGCAGTTACTTCAGCTACACAAGTCTTTAAGAGTTCACTGATTTTACCTTTCTTTCCTTCTTGATTGCTAAGGATAATCATATTCTTTTCTGCTCTTGTAAGAGCAACGTATAGAATATTCAGATTATCCACCCAAAGCTGTAAACGCTCACGCAGGAAGTCGTCCTTGAATACTGATTTCAACATCTTTTCTGAGTACCTTACGGGTACCATATCCAGCGCATCGTATGGCATTATTCTTGGGGAACACCACACTAATTGCTCCATCTGTGGCTCTAAAGTCATCGTCCAGTCGCAGAATGGCACCAAAACAGTATGGAACTCTAATCCTTTGGCAGCGTGGACCGTCATTATGCGTATGCCGTCGGTCTCGCCACTGGGGATAGTCTGATAGCAGAGCTTATTGTCCCAATATTGCAGGAACACAGTAAGTTCTGACGAGTGGTCGTTGAGGTATTCACTTACCGCATCGTAGAACTTGAATAAGTAAGCATCTTGTTGCTTAATTTCTTGCAAAGAGAAAATACAGAATAATTCTTCTACTAATTCATAAAGAGGCATCTGTTGCAATTCCTCTCTACGTTCTATAAAACCGGCAGGCAATAACTCTGTAGTGGGTGAAGAGAGTAGTACGTGCAGATCAGTGATGTCACGCTTTAATACCAATTGTTGGTAGTCGGTCATCAACGCTGCCTTCGCTATATGGTCTTCTTTATCGGAAAGACAGCGCAAGGCATTGATAATGATATGTATTGCTATAGATGCATCTAATCTGAAAGCCTCGTTAGATACCACAGGAATATGTAGTTCTCTGTCAAACCAAGTGGCGATGTTGCCCAAGTGTCGTTTGCTGCGCAACAGAATGACCATCTGGTTCAAGGGGATGCCATTTTGTTGTAGTCGGTTCACTTCTTCTCCCAAAGCACGAATGGTATTGTCCTCATAGCTGTCGGCCTCCTCGTCTTTGCCTATAAAATCTATTTTTACATAGCCCGCTTCTTGTTTTTTCCTCGTCAGCTGCTCCACGTCATTGTAGGCATTCAGTAAAGGTAAACAATCCTCGTTCAGTTCTTCCTTGTATTGTTGGTTCAGCGTCTCTATCATCTTCCTGAACAACTGGTTGTTGAAAAGGATGATGCGTTGCTCACTACGGTAGTTGTATGAAAGCGGTTTGATGCGAATCTTATGGGGCGTTGTTTGTTCACGCATATTGTTCAGAATGTTCCAGTCGCCGTTGCGCCAGCGATAGATAGACTGCTTCACATCGCCTACAATCAGACTATCGGCACCTTGTGCCAGTCCTTCCTCCACCAATGGTTTGAAGTTGTTCCACTGCATACGGCTGGTATCTTGGAATTCGTCAATCATGATGTGACTGATGTTGGCACCAATCTTCTCGAAGATAAATGCCGAGTCGCTCTCGCTGATCAAATTACCCAACAGTTGGTTGGTGTCAGCTAACAAGAAACGGTTTTTGTCATGGTTCTCATTGGTCACTGCTTCGCGAATGGCATTGATAAGTTGCAACTGATACAGGTATCGGGTACCCATATCACAACTGCGAGTAATTGCTACAGCTTCGGTACGATAGCGTTCAGCATCATTCAGCAAGGGCATTAGCTCTTCATATGCCACCTTAGTTACAAAGTCTTTCTGCTTTGACTTGGCATTAGCCCAACAGTCGGCATCATGCATACGTTCCTCCATACGTTTGCCGGGCAACTTGTCGTTGTCGAAATCGTCTTTATTCAGTTTCTCGAAATAACCGATGACAGTCGAACCATATTTCAAATCAATATCGAAAATCCGATGCGCATTCATGATATCTGCAAAACGCTGTCTGAAAGCGTCTAAGCCCTCGATAGCCTCTTGTTTCAGTAACCTCAGCTGATGCTGGTATTGTTGTATGGTCTGTTTATCTTTCAGCTGTTCATGTAGTCGTTTGCTTTTCTCCACAAAACTCTCATCAAAGATATGTCTGCCAAACGATTTTAGTTCATCGTCTACTTGCCAGCGGGTAGCGTCATTGATTTTGGCATCAATATAGTTAAGTATCCATGACAACTCTGTTGAGTGTTCGTCGAGCCGTGCAATCATGTGGTCTACCACCTCGTCAAGTACGGCAGTAGTGTCCAATTCAATGTTTAGGTTGGAACCAATGCCCAATTCTCGTGCCAAGTTGCGTGTTACTGTTTGGAAGAAAGAGTCGATAGTCGTTACTTGAAAACGGTTGTAGTCGTGTAAGATACGATGCAGGGCATCACCAGCACGTAGTTGAATGTCGCTAGTGCTGAATGCATAGCCTGTCTCTAGTAAACATTTCTCCAGCGCATTTAAGTAGGGTGCAGAATCATCATCACCTTGCCAGATGCCCCAGAGCTGTTGCAGGATGCGCTCCTTCATTTCCATGGTAGCCTTGTTGGTGAATGTCACTGCCAATATGTGGCGGTAGGCAGTGGGGGCAATGATAAGTTGCTTGATATACTCCACCGCTAAGGTGAAGGTCTTACCAGAGCCTGCTGATGCCTTATAGATGAGTAATTCCATGCTGATATACCTTACTTAGATATTTTTGTGTCTAAACAACATGGTAAAGATACAGGAAAAAAGCAGAAAAACCAAAAATAAAGTGTTATCTTTGCAACAAGAAAATGAAACTTTTTTGAAGATGAAGGATAAAATTTTGGTAACTGGTGGAACCGGTTTTATTGGTTCACATACGGTAGTTGAGTTACAGAACGCCGGTTATGAGGTAGTAATTGTTGATAATCTCTCCAATTCAAAGGCAGATGTTGTGGATAGCATTGAGCAGATTACAGGTATTCGTCCTGCTTTCTACCATATCGACTGTTTGGATGCCACTGCACTTAGATTGTTGGCACACAAGCAACAAGGCATCAAGGCCATCATCCATTTTGCTGCTAGCAAAGCTGTTGGCGAATCGGTTGAAAAGCCGTTAAAGTATTATCGAAACAATCTTAATTCGCTAATTAACTTGCTTGGATTAATGCCTCAATTTGGTATAGAAGGTATTGTTTTCTCTTCATCATGTACTGTTTATGGCCAGCCCGATGTGCTACCTGTTACGGAAGAGGCACCCTTGAAACATGCAGAATCTCCCTACGGACAGACTAAGCAAATCTGTGAGCAAATCATACGTGACACTATTAAATCGGGCTCACCTATTTCTTCCGTGTTGTTGCGTTATTTCAACCCAATAGGTGCGCACCCCAGTGGCTTGATAGGAGAATTGCCTAATGGTGTTCCGCAGAATTTAGTGCCGTTTATTACTCAGACAGCTATGGGCATCCGTGAACAACTGAGTGTGTTTGGCGATGACTATGATACCCCTGATGGGTCGTGTATACGCGACTATATCAATGTGGTGGATTTGGCGAAGGCACATGTGTATGCTATCGATCGCATCTTGCAGCACAGGCAGCAGGAAAAGGTAGAGGTGTTCAACATTGGTACAGGTAAGGGACTATCTGTATTGGAACTGGTGCATGCTTTTGAGGAGAGTACAGGCGTGAAGCTAAACTACCGTATTGTAGGACGCAGGGCAGGTGATATTGTCAAGGTATGGGCTGATCCTAAAAAAGCCAACGAGGTATTGGGTTGGAAGGCGCAAGAAACCATCGACAATACCTTGCGTTCAGCATGGAATTGGCAGGTTAAATTGCGTGAAAAGGGCATTCAATAATGTTATTTGGCATAAATCATAAAAAAAAGTTGATAAAAGTTTTTTAATTTTAAAACATTTATTTACTTTTGTGCCATATTACCTGATTGACGTGGATCGTATGTGAATATAATCTGGTCATACAAATGCATGTTTTTTGCATTGACAGGATAATTGAATAGTAGTTTTGTCGTGTTTTATTTTGTGTTTGTGTTGTAGACCAGGTTTTGTTGAGAAACAAGGCCTGGCTTTTTTTAATTTGGCCATTGTTATATGAAAAATATTTACGTTTGAATAATCAAGCAAGCCTTTTCAGAAGCTCAATCAGTACACGCCAGATATCATCGATAGTGGATAGCTCAACACGCTCGCTAGTGGAGTGGGGCTCAACGATTCGTGGACCGATGCTTGCTATCTGAATGCCAGGATAGTGCTCTACAAAGAAGCCAGCCTCGAGTACGAAGTGCATTGCCACCATGCGTGGTCGCCAGCCCAACACATCTTGGAAGGTGTCAGAGGTGAGTTGTAGGAAAACAGACTGCTGGTCTTCCTGCCATGCAGGAGCCGACATCACTGTCTCGCTTTTACCTCCACAGGTAGCAAACACGTTGGCTATTTGGCGACTCAATTCTTCCATTTTGCTATCGATAAAACTGCGGGTATGGGTAGATACGAAGATACAATCCTCTTGTGTTATCACACGCCCGATGTTGTTGGACGTCTCCACTGTGCCTTTCATCGTTTCGCTCATTTTCACTACACCCTGAGGAAGTTGCTCTAGACAGGACATCAATGCATTAAAGGCCTCATGGTTGATAATCGTCTTTTGTGCTTCGCACTCGTTGATGGTGCAATACATACCTGGATCCGCGTCAGCAAACTTATCTTGTAGCCATTTGTTCATCATTTTTTCCTGCTGCTTCACGAACTCAATACTTTCGCCAGAAGTGATACAGATAATAATCTTGGCAGAAGAAGCGATACAGGCGTTTGCTTCACCAATATTAATAGCAGATACGTGGAATCGGCATTTCATTCCAAAGGCTGCTAATATAGCAAATGTTGCTATGACTGCGCTACAACGCCCCTTGTTGATATCAACCCCCGAGTGACCACCCAGTCCACCCTCAATGCGAATGGCGTACCAAGTGCCTGAGGGGGCAGGTTGATGCATTATAGGAATGCGATGGAACTGCAGACAAGCACCAGCAGCTCCTGTTGTTATGGTATCATAATCTTCAGAATCGAGGTTAATGACCTTGCGTCCTTTTAAGAAATCCTTACTCAACTGCGATGCGCCTGACATGCCGTCCTCTTCGTTGGTGGTGGTAATCACCTCCAAAGGTCCGTGCACGATATCGTTGCTTTCTAACACCGCCAAGGCCATCGATAGACCTATGCCGTTGTCTGCTCCCAACGAAGTGCCACGGGCTTTCATCCAGCCGTTCTCTATATAAGCTTCGATTGGTGTATTCAGTGGGTCATTCATGCCTACGCATACCATATCCATGTGGTTAAGTAGCACAATAGGTTCAGCTCCCTCATGACCAGGCGTGGCGGGTTTACTGATGACGACGCAGTTTTCAGAATCGCGTTTATATGGCAGACATAGTTGCTCTGCAAACTGACATAGATATTCTGCCACACGCTCTTCATGGTGAGACGGACGTGGAATCTGGTTTAGTTCCTTGAAAATTTTGAACACACAGTCTGTAGTAGGATTCATTATCATTTCTTTTTTATTTTACTGCAAAGTTACCATTTTATAAACTTATGGCCAACATAATTTATTTATTATATAATATGGTGTTAAGCCATAAATGAAGTGACAATAGTTAAATATTGTAAATTATTCACTTTTTTATAGTACTATGTATTGCAAGGTACTAAAAAAAATTCATATCTTTGTAATGCCAAATAGATGTAATAAGTTAACGTTTGGCTGGTATTCACTACATAAAACACATATAGATATGAGTAACGAAAATGCTAAATCACAGATGAGGAAGGGTATGCTGGAGTATTGTGTGTTACTGCTCCTACACAGAGATGCGGCTTATGCATCTGATATCCTCTCACAGCTGAAAGACGCTGAACTGTTAGTGGTAGAGGGAACACTTTATCCTTTGCTGACCAGATTGAAAAATGACGGGCTGCTGAATTATGAATGGCGAGAATCAACGCAGGGACCTCCTAGAAAGTATTACTGTTTGACGGAACTGGGCGTGGAGGAGCTTAAAGCTATGGATGATGCTTGGAATGGCCTAACGCATACTGTAGAGGTATTAAAAGCGAATATCACTGATCCAAAATTCATGATTGTTTAATTGAAAAAGAAATAATATACTGTTATGAAAAAGAATATCAACATTAACATGTTTGGCGTAATTTATGCCATCGATGAAGATGCTTACGATTTATTAAAAAAGTATCTGGAAAACATGCGCAGCTATTATAGCCGTCGCAGTGGAGGTGAGGAAATTGCCAACGATGTGGAGAGTCGCGTGGCAGAACTCTTTTCTGAGCTGAAAACTCAAGGTGTGGAGGCTATCACTATAGAACATGTGGAGGAAATTATCAAGCGCATTGGTGATCCTCAGCAGATGGATGAGGAGGCAGATATCAACACTGAGCGTGTGATGGATGGTGGCTATGCCGAGGTTGCTGAAGAAAAAGGGATTAGAAAGTTGTATCGTGACCCAGATGATAAGATATTGGGTGGTGTAATTTCTGGATTCTGCCGTTACTTTGATATTGAAGAGCCGTTATTGCCACGGTTAATCTTTCTGCTGTTAGTGTTCTTCTCACATGCTATTTTGGTAGTAGTGTATGCCGTTTGCTGGGCACTGATACCAGAGGCTAAAACAGCTGAGGAACGTTTGCAGATGAAAGGTAAACGTGTGACACCTAACGCCATTAATGAGGAATTGATGCAAGGTGTGAACCGTGCGAAACAGTTTGTGAACAATCCTAAGAACCAGCACAAGGCTGGCGGATGTCTGACGACTTTCGTGAAGATCTGTTTCTTCTCGATACTGGGCTTTTTCGCTTTTATTTTCGGTATGGTGCTACTGTGTGTGCTGATAGCCTTGGGCATATCACTGGGAGCTGCTGTATTTGGCTTGGGTAGTGCTTTCGTAGGCATGGGCATGGACCCTGAAATTGTGAGTGTGCTGAGTACTGTGCCTGCATGGTTGCAGTGGACCTTTGCTGGAGCAACAATCTTGGTGTTGTCTATCCCATTGTTCATGCTCTTGCACAAGCTATTGAGCAAACCTGATAAGTCGATGTCAACAGGTTTGGTAGTGACAATGATTATTGTATGGATTCTAGCTTTGGGTGTAGCAATCTCAACGCTGGTGCCAATCGCAGCCAACTTTGCAGAAAAAGAATATCACATATATAAACACTACAGAACAGAGGCTGTGATTGAACAACCTACTATTAAAACATCGGCACTCTTAGAGCAGTCTGCCACTATAGCAGAAGCAATCTTTGCTTAAGTCTAGCTGAGGTAAGTTAGTATTGGGGTTGAATATGCCGAAAACAGATGAGCCAGAACCGCTCATAGAAGCATATTCAGCCCCCTTTTCGTAGAGTTGCAATTTGAGTGCCTCAATCTCTGGATGCTGGGGAAAGATGCTTGCCTCGAAGTCGTTGAACAGTCGATGTCGCCATTCATTTATAGGTGACTGAAGGACATCAACAATTGACTCAGTAGGACGCTTTGGCTGAATATGGGCAAATGCTTCCTTGGTAGAGACAGACACATTGGGCTTGACGATGATGATTTGATAATCCTCGAGCGATAATTCGATAGGGGAAAATACATCGCCGATACCCGTAGCATGGGTGGGTTGGTTCTGGATAAAGAAGGCACAGTCAGCACCCAAAAGAGCTGCATAGCGTTCCAACTGTTCGGAGTTAATATGCAACTCAAACAAGTTGTTAAGCAACTTAAGCATATAAGCAGCATCAGCAGAACCACCACCTAAGCCTGCACCCGATGGGATATGCTTGAACAGGTGAATATCCACGTGGGGCAGGTCTGGATAGAATTCCTGAAGCAAGCGGTAGGCCTTAACCACTAAGTTCTTTTCTGATTCACATTCAATGTTAGTGCCATATAGATGTAGCATGCAACTGCCTGTGGATGGGTGGTCGATGGGTATTATCTCAAGGGCATCGTGTAACCCTGTCACTGGATAGAACACAGTTTCCAAATCGTGGTAACCATCCACACGACGGTTCACGATGTTCAGGCCTAAATTTATTTTGCAGTTTGGGAATACTATCATTTTTTTATATAGTTATCAACTGCAAAGTTAATAACTTCTTGATAACTTCTCGTCATAATTGATGCGGATTTTCAAAATAAGATATTACCTTTGTCATCAGAAAAGGAATTGAATTATGCCAGAACAAACTCGAAGAGGAAAGGGACAACGTTCAACAAATGCCCAACCTGTGAGCGATTATGGGAGAATACCACCACAAGCGACTGATTTGGAGGAGGCTGTATTGGGTGCGTTGATGATAGAAAAAGACGCCTATTCGTTGGTCAGCGAGCTTTTGCGTCCGCAATCGTTTTATGAGCATCGCCATCAGTTGATATTTACTGCTATTACTAACTTGGCAATTAGTCAACAACCCATAGACCTACTGACGGTAAAAAATGAGTTGGAGAAAGAAGGTACGTTGGATGAAGTAGGTGGTCCTTTTTATATCACTCAACTTACCAGCAAGGTGGCATCAGCTGCCCATGTGGAGTTTCATGCCCGTATCATTGCTCAGAAGGCTCTTGCTAGGGAACTGATTACCTATTCGAACGCTATTCAGAGTAAGGCTTTCGATGAGACACAGGATGTAGATGACTTGATGCAGGAGGCTGAAGGCAAGTTGTTTGAGATTTCACAACAGAACCTTAAAAAAGACTATACCCAAATCAACCCTATAGTGGAGGAAGCATACAAACAGATACAGTTTGCAGCTTCACGCACCACAGGGCTGAGTGGTTTGGAAACTGGATTTCATGAGTTGGACAAGATTACATCGGGTTGGCAGAACTCTGACCTAGTTATTATCGCTGCTCGTCCAGCTATGGGTAAGACTGCATTAGTGCTTTCTATGGCGAAAAATATGGCTGTGAACTATAAATATCCAGTGGCGTTCTTTTCATTGGAAATGAGCAACCTGCAGCTGGTGAATCGTCTGATAGCTAATACTTGCGAGATAGAGAGTGACAAGATCAGGAGTGGACGATTGCAACCTCACGAGTGGGAGCGCTTAGACCACAAGCTGAATAACCTGTTAGGTGCTCCATTGTATATAGATGATACTCCTTCTTTGTCCGTATTTGAGTTACGTACTAAGGCACGCCGACTAGTTCGTGAGCACAATGTGAAAATTATCTTTATCGACTATCTACAACTAATGAATGCTAGTGGTATGAGCTATGGTAATCGACAGGAGGAGGTGAGTACTATCTCTCGTTCGTTGAAGGGCTTGGCAAAGGAATTGAATATTCCTATTATCGCTTTATCACAGTTGAACCGAAGTGTTGAATCACGAGGTAATGCCGACCAGAAAGGTGATCCGAATAGCCGTCGTCCGCAACTGAGCGACTTGAGAGAGTCTGGTGCCATTGAACAGGATGCCGATATGGTGTGTTTCATCCATCGCCCCGAATATTATAAAATTTATACGGATGAGAATGGTAATGATATTCGTGGACAAGCTGAAATAATCATCGCCAAGCATCGTAATGGTGCAGTTGGTGATGTGCATCTAAGATTTATAGGGGAATACACTCGTTTTCAGAATTTGGATGATGAATTACTGGTAAATGCTAATGTTCCTAAACCGCAAACGTTTAGGTCGAGGATGAATTCTCCGATTGGGAATGATTCACCAGCTCCACCTCCTATACCGGATGGTGATGTTCCTTTTTAAAAACAAAAGAGGCTCCAATTGCGGAGCTTCTTTTGTTTTTAGAATAATTAATTTACTAATTTTTTCACTCGCAGAACGCGAATTCCCGTCCATTTGGGATGGTCTTGCAACATCTTGTTAATGGTGACTTTAGAAACCACTACTTTGCCCTCAATAGATGAAGCGTGCATCAGAGTTAGTTTACCACTGATCTTGAATGCCAAACCCATGTGAGCGATGTCTAATCCTGGTTCGTTGGTGGTGAACATGATGATGTCGCCGTCGTGAATCCAGTCATAACCATCGTTTGGCAAGTTTGCCTGTGGAATGTAGTGTACGGTAGTGCCGTTGATACGCTGTTCGATAGCACGCATTTTCTGAATATTATCGGAGTTATTAGCTAACTGACGGTATTGGTTAGGGTGGGAAGTCATGTAGCCAGTTTGAACTTGCATGGTGAATTGACTATGAGCAGCAGTCACATCTTCAAGAATACCAGCCTTGATAGCATTCTCAGCCCATTCTGTCATATAATGTAGGCGTGAAGTGTAGCCATCAATCTTTCCATCACGATAACGTAACTTTTGTATGTATTCAGCGAATACTTCCTCATCCTTATAATTGTTTTCCTTCATGGGTGCTAGCGTTAATGCAATGGCGTATTCAACGAAGGTGGTGCAATCCAGTTCATCAGTATTCAATACCAATTCTTCTGTGCTATTCTCGTCAAGCACACCTGCTACATAAGGCACATCTAAATATGATACAGCATTTGTGAGTACTTCGTTGCTCAAAGTCTGA
Source organism: Bacteroidaceae bacterium (assembly GCA_016284115.1). The sequence goes on along the minus strand of JAEEOD010000210.1, from coordinate 1,495 downwards.
GCGAATGCTTGTACAGATAACAAAATTGCACCTACAGCACTAAAAAAGAGTCTTCTTAACTTCATATAATTATTATTTATCAGTTTTCATTGTGTATTTAATGAAGAATACAATCAGTAGAATGTATGCTACTAAAGAGGTTGCTTCAGATAACGGATTAGCGAGCCACGCCTCATTAGTGAGATTGATGTCAGCAAAGCGCATACCTGCACTTATTACACCCATCAATGCACCACCGGCGATGAAACCAGAAGCCAGCAATGTACCTTTTTCGCCTCGTGCTTTGTTCACCTCTGTATTTTTGCTGCGAGTGGTGACGTACCAGTTGATGGCACCACCTACAACTAAAGGGATATTCAACTGCAAAGGAATGAACATACCCAATGCAAAGGCGAGGGCAGGAATCTTACACCAATTAAGTATAATAGCCAATAAAGCACCGATGCCGTAAAGCAACCAAGGAGCGCCTACACCACTCATTAATGGTTCAATCACAGCTGCCATAGCGTTGGCCTGTGGAGCAGCTAACTGTCCGGTTGTGAAGCCATATGCCTTGTTAAGAATAATCATCACACCACCAACGGTAGCAGCAGAAACGATGGTACCTAAGAATTTCCATGCTTCCTGCTTGGCAGGAGTTGTACCTATCCAATAACCTATCTTAAGATCAGTTACAAAGCCACCTGCCATTGACAGAGCTGTGCAAACAACGCCACCCATAACAAGTGCAGCTACCATTCCTTCTGGACCACGCAAACCTACACCCACCATTACAACAGATGCGAGTATTAGAGTCATTAGTGTCATGCCAGATACAGGGTTAGTGCCCACGATGGCGATAGCATTAGCCGCTACTGTAGTGAAAAGAAATGCAATAATGGTCACTAATAGCAATGCTACGACAGTGAAGATTACATTGCCTTTCATTACATCAAAATAGAAGAATAGCAACACAAGGATAATAGTGATAATAGAACCGATGGCTACTACTTTCATAGGTAAGTCGCGTTGTGTACGTTGAGCCTCTGTTCCCATTGTAGCTTTACCACCCATTTCCTTAACAGCCAAACTCACGGCACTCTTAATAATGCCCCATGATTTGAGGATGCCAATAATACCTGCCATCGCGATGCCACCAATACCGATACTCTTAGCATAATTGGTGAAGATATCTTCAGGAGACATGTTGCCTATAGATGTTGTAATAGCTGGATTCCACTGATTAAGGACATTATCACCCCAAATCAATGACATGCCAGGCACAATAATCCACCATACTGCTAAGGAACCTGCACAGATGATGGAGGCATATTTCAAACCTACAATATATCCAAGACCCATGACAGCAGCTCCAGTATTCACCTTGAACACCAACTTAGCCTTGTCGGCTATCATTTCACCAAAACTTACCACACGTGTAGTGAAATTCTCGTTCCACCATCCGAAGGAAGATACTATGAAATCATACAAGCCACCAACAATACCTGCAATGAGA
>JAEEOD010000209.1 GCA_016284115.1 Bacteroidaceae bacterium | reverse complement strand
CAGGCAGCAAGTCGTTGCAATAAAGATTTCGCTTGTTATCTCCATCGGCATGCACACCAGCCACCTGAGTGAAAACACTCTCGCCCACAATAGGTCGATTTGGTGCTATCGGAATGCCTGAATATGATGATACAATACGGCTAGCTTCATTCAAGCGACTCTCATCAATATGTGTTACAGCATTAAAATGATCCTTCAAAATGGCCTGAACACTGGCAAGTGGCGCATTGCCTGCACGTTCACCTAAACCATTGATAGTAGTATGCAACCCCTTGCAACCGCCAAACACGGCTGCCAATACATTACTCACCGCCAAGTCATAGTCGTTATGGGCATGGAAATCAAAATGAGCATCAGGATAGCGTTTCACCATTTTCTTGATGAAGTCGTAAGTCTGAAGGGGATTCAAAACACCCAAAGTGTCAGGTAGCATGAAGCGCTTGATATTGGTCTGGGTGAGTGCATCCATCAAAGTATAAACATATTTTGGCGAGTCCTTCATGCCATTGCTCCAATCCTCAAGATAGACATTGGCCTCTAATCCATTCGAGGTGGCATACTCCAACGTCTGCTTAATATCTGCAATATGTTCATCAACAGTCTTTTTCAGCTGGTAGATGCAATGTTTCTCAGAGCCCTTGCATAGCATATTGATGACACGGCATCCAGTAGTACGAACCCAATCAACGGAAGTTTGTACGTCGATAAAGCCCAACACCTCTACCTGCTGCAAATGGTTGTGACGCGCTGCCCACTCGCAAATCATGGTAACAGCCTCATGCTCACCTTCAGATACGCGGGCAGAAGCCACCTCGATACGATCCACCTTGACGCCATCCAATAACAAACGGGCAATCATCAGTTTCTCATGAGGGACAAACGACACACCATTAGTCTGTTCACCATCTCGTAAGGTGGTGTCCATGATTTCTATTTCACGCAGCAACCTATCTTTCATTCTTTTTCTCCCAAGCCTCTATCTTATCCTTGTTTTCCAAAAGGAAATCGATATCATCAAGTCCATTCATCAAACAATGTTTCTTATAAGCATTGATTTCGAACTGTTCACATTTACCAGTTGCCTTGTTGGTAATGGTCTGGTGTGGAAGGTCCACCTCAACCTCCATTTTAGGATCGGTATTGATGGAGTCGAATAGTTCTTGCAGGAACTGCTCACTTACCACTACAGGCAAAACGAAGTTATTAAGCTCGTTATTCTTGTGGATATCAGCAAAGAAACTGCTTACCACCACACGGAAACCATAATCGGCAATCGCCCATGCAGCATGTTCTCGACTGCTGCCACTACCGAAGTTCTTGCCTGCAACTAATATCACACCACCATATAGGGGGTCGTTCAATACGAAATCCTTGATGGGATTGCCACGCTTGTCGTACCTCCAGTCACGAAAAAGGTTCTCACCAAAGCCTTTTTTGTCGGTTGCTTTCAAGAAACGAGCCGGAATAATCTGGTCGGTATCTACATTCTCTAATGGAAGAGGCACACAAGTACTGGTGATAATATCGAATTTTTGTTTCATAATGTGCTTAAATTAATGTTCTTGGATCAGTTAACACACCTGTCACAGCAGCGGCAGCAGCTACCAGCGGACTAGCCAGCAGGGTTCGTGAACCAGGTCCTTGACGGCCTTCGAAGTTGCGGTTGCTGGTAGAAACAGAATACTTGCCAGCTGGAACCTTATCGTCGTTCATTGCCAAGCAAGCAGAGCAACCAGGTTGTCGAATCTCAAAACCTGCCTCTTTTAGCACAACATCTAAGCCTTCCATATGGATTTGCTGGTCAACCGCCCAGGAACCAGGAACCAACCAAGCTGTCACGTTGTCGGCTTTCTTCTTGCCTTTCACTACAGAAGCAAATGCGCGGAAATCTTCAATGCGTCCATTGGTGCAAGCACCTAAAAAAACATAATCTATGGGGTGTCCCAACAACTTTTGGCCAGGTTCAAAACCCATATAATGCATAGACTTCATGAAAGAAGCTTGTGCAGCTTCGCCCATCCCTTCCAAGGTTGGAATACTATCAGTGATGCTCATGCCCATGCCTGGATTGGTGCCATAAGTTATCATTGGTTGGATATCAGCTCCATCAAAATATAATTCCTTGTCAAACACAGCATCATCTCCACTCTTCAATGTCTTCCAATAAGCTACAGCTTTTTCCCAAGCTTCACCTATAGGCGCATATTCACGACCTTTGATATATTCGAAAGTCTTTTCATCTGGAGCAATAAAGCCACCACGGGCCCCCATCTCAATAGAGAGGTTGCACAAGGTAAGACGTCCTTCCATAGATAGGTCCTTCACTACATCACCTGCATATTCCACGAAATAGCCTGTAGCACCAGAGGTAGAAATCTTTGACATTAGGTACAGGGCTACATCTTTGGCTGTAACACCTTTGCCTAAAGTACCAGAAATATTGATACGCATTGACTTAGGTTTCTGCTGAAGAATACACTGTGAAGCCATCACCATTTCTACCTCACTTGTACCGATACCGAATGCAACAGCTCCCATAGCTCCATGGGTAGAGGTATGTGAATCACCGCATACGATGGTCATACCTGGTAAACTCAGACCTCTCTCAGGACCAACGACATGGATGATGCCATTCTTAGGGTGCATCATACCGAAATGGGTCAAGCAAAAATCGGCTGCATTCTGTGCCAGGGTATCTACCTGCTTCTTAGAAACGGGGTCTTCAATTGGCTTATCTTGGTCATGTGTAGGCGTATTATGGTCTGGCATACAGAATATCTGTGCAGGACGCAAACATTTAAGACCTCTCTGTCTCATACCGTCAAATGCTTGTGGACTGGTGACCTCATGGCAATACAGACGGTCAATATAAAGCTGTGTAGGGCCATCCTCTACCTGTTGCACGACATGGGCATCCCAGATTCTGTCAAATAACGTATTCATATTGTATTATTCTGCTTTTCTGATTTTGAACTTGTTAATACAATCAATGTAGGCTTCTACAGATGCGGTCACTATATCGGTATTTGCACCAAAACCATAATACAAACCTCCGTCATATTCCACCTGCATGTGTACCTTACCCACATCATCACTACCCTTACTGATAGCCTGAATGGTAAATTCCTTCAGCGTCATCTGCTTGAGGATAATCTTCTTCAAGGCCTTGATGGCAGCATCTACCGGACCATTACCTGTTGCAGCTGCCTCAAACTTCTGTCCTGATATATCTAAGCCGATGCTTGCTACACTACGAACTCCCATACCCGTTGTAACTTGAAGAAAGTCAAGCTTAACAGCATGAGAAGCCGTACGGTCTGCACCTGCCAACATCATTACGTCGTCATCATTAATATCTTTCTTTTGGTCTGCCAGACGCAAAAATGCTTCATAAATCTGATCT
>JAEEOD010000208.1 GCA_016284115.1 Bacteroidaceae bacterium | reverse complement strand
ATACCGGCAGTGCCATACACGATTTTGATGAAATCTGGATCAATGCTGGCGACGAGGTAAATGTACCTCAGTTTATGGCCGGCTATAAAGGCAAGGTGAACTTCTTGGAAGACGGACAAGTATTCGACTTGGGTGGCCGTCGTATAGAAGTTATATTCACCCCTGGTCATACCCCTGGCAGTGCCACCTTCTTTGAGATGGATGGCAGGAAATGGGGCTATAGCGGCGATGCCTTTGGTTCAGGCAACCTGTTGCTTACTACCAACTTCTCTACCCTTTTGGCCACCACTACTCGCATCGAGAGTTATATGAAACGCCACAATATCGAGAAGATGTATCCTGGTCACTATATGGGCAGTAACCCAGAGACGCAACAACGTATTAGTGACCTGAAGAAGATGTCTGAAGAAATGATCAACGGCACGCGGCAAGGCAACGTGTCAGACCAAGGCATGATGGGACTCAACGGTCGCATCCGTGACTTTGGCGTGAACATCAGCTACCGCTATCCCGATGGAGTAAAATAAATAGAAGCTTATGAAGAAAATAATTACCTTAGCTAGTTTGGCGTTGTTTGCCATGAGTTTGAATGCCCAGTTGCTGCATACTACTGTGGCACAAGGTGAAGTGGAAGGTGTTGAACAAAAAGGATTGGCTCATTATAAGGGCATTCCTTTCGCTACTCCTCCTGTGGGCGACCTGCGTTGGAAGGCTCCTCTGCCTGCTCAGAAATGGCAAGGCGTTTACAAGGCTGATACTTTTAAGGACAAACCTTATCAGCAGAGTCAGGGTCCTGCACGTCCTGGACAACCTGGTGTCAGTGAGGATTGTCTCTATCTGAATGTGCTTACTCCTGCCAAGAAAGCTGGCGAAGGATTGCCTGTACTAGTGTGGATTCACGGAGGTGGGTTCAACACAGGAGCTTCGTGGGAGAACAACGGTGAGAAGTTTGCACAGGCAGGCATCGTCTATGCTGCTATCACCTATCGCACCAATGTGTTTGGTTTTCTTTCTCTGCCAGAATTAAGTGCTGAAAGTGAGAAAGAGAATGGTCGCGCCATTAGTGGCAACTATGGCTTAATGGACCAGATTATGGCACTGCAATGGATTCATGACAACATAGCTGCATTTGGCGGTGATCCTGAGAAAGTGACCATCATGGGAGAGAGCGCTGGTGCTATCTCAGTGGCGATGCTCTGTCAGAGTCCGTTGACCAAAGGTCTGTTCCGTGGAGCTATCTCTGAGAGTGGCGGCAACATGGCGCCAGAGGATAATGTGCGCATCGACAACAACTCTATCCGCAATATGGCAGGTAGCGAGAAATATGGCAAAGATTTTATCAACCGCATCGGAATGGGCAAGCTAAAGCTGAAAGACTTGCGCAAAATGGATCCTGAAAAGTTCATGGGTGACCCTATTGCTTTCGGGGCTGGTGGTGCTCTGTGGCCAGTGTATGACGGTTATGTATTGAAGGGCGACCCCTATCCTATGTACCAACAGGGCGACTATAACGATGTGAACATCTTGATGGGTACCAACAGTGATGAGGGTTCTATGTTTACTGGTTTCCTGGGCGGTTTCAAGCCTGAGCAGTATGAGCAGGAGATGAAGGAGACCTTCCCAGATGCTGGTTGGCAACAAAAGTTCCGTGAGATGTATCCTGGCAAAACCGACCAAGAGGCTTTCGATGCTCACAGTGACATTTTCCGTGAGGCTGCTTTTGCCTGGCCTACCTATGCGTGGGGTAACCTGCAGAGCAAGAACACAGCTGAAGGTAAGGGCAAAGGCAAGGTATATATGTTCTTCTTCAACCACGCAAAGCAGAACTTCTTCCGCAACGGTCAAAAGACAGACCGTCAGTATGTGACCATGCATGCCGGCGAACTGGGCCTGACCTTTGGACAACTGGGTGGATTCGGTGGTCCTGCCAATCCTTCTGACGAAGCTTTGTCTAGTTTGGTGATGCAGTATTGGATTAACTTTATCAAGACGGGCGATCCCAATGGTGGTTATCTGCCTTTGTGGCCTGTATATGCCGAGGGCACTGAATGTGTGATGAACTTCCGAGATGGTGCTTTCCTCACTGGTATTCATAACCTGCCCCAGTTGCAACTCTGGGAAGAATATATGAAGTGGAGACGTGAACATAAAACGCCGTTGAATTAAGAAAATGATTATTATAATATGAAGAAAAGACTATTGACTTTATTATTGGTAGGAGCATCTCTGCTGCCAGCATCAGCACAATATCCTCTTCAGTATATTAAGATGCAATTAAAAGACCGTACCTCATTCGATATGAAGACTGAGTTGTGGGATGCTGCATGGATCGAAGTTCCTGGTACACAGGCTAAGGAGTATGGTGTGTACTATTTCCGCAAGGATGTGAACCTGGCCAGCAAACCCAGTGAATTTGTGGTGTATGTTAGCGGTGATACCCGTTACAAACTCTATGTAAACGGACAACTCGCCTCAATAGGCCCTGCCCGCAACGACTCCAGACACTGGAACTATGAGACCGTAGATCTGGCTCCTTATCTCAAAACAGGCAATAATGTTTTGGCAGCACAAGTATGGAATGAGGGCAGTTTTACCCCTGTACCCAATGCCACCGTACACACAGGCTTCCTAATGATGGGTAAGGGCGAAGCCAAAGTGGTGAATACTGACGAAACTTGGAAGGCTATTCAGGATCCCGCTTATTCCCCTCTCCGCCAAAGCGTTCCCGGCTATTATGCTTTAGGGGCTGGTGAGTCTATAGACTTTAGCAAGACCATTACTGACTGGAAGGATGCGAATGCCGACCTGAGTCAGTGGAAAGACGCTAAATCATTTGAACTGGGGGCACCTCACGACAACAGTTTTGGCACAGGAGGCCTATTTGACCACATGCTTGTGCCCAGCACCTTGCCACAGGTGGAACGATTTGAGAAGCGCATGCAAACTGTACGTCAATTATCAGTTGATGGCACAGCTTCCCAATTAGTCAAGGGGCAGTGGTCAACGGTAGGAGGTGTGAGTCTTTCAAAAGCATGGCCTGCACAGCAAGCAAAGGTAACCATACCTGCTGGCAAGAAAGTACAGTTGTTGCTTGATCAGGAAGAGTTGACCAACGGTTTCTTCCAACTGAATTTCAGCAAGGGGGCGCAAACTGAAATTACCATCCGTTATGCAGAAACACTTTACATTGATCGTGGTTCACACAAAGGTAACCGCAACGAAGTGGAGGGTAAGAACTTTGTGGGTCGCCATGATAAACTCATCTCAAGCGGTAAAGACAACCAGCAGTTCACCTCTTTAGACTGGCGCACGTTCCGCTATGTAAAGCTGGAGATTAATACTAAGGAGGAACCATTGGAAATTAATGATGTAAGTAGCATGTTCACGGGATTCCCATTCAAAATGAATGCTCAGCTGAACACCGATAACCAAGAACTACTGAAGATGATGGAGATTGGATGGCGTACTGCACGTCTCTGTGCCATCGAAACTTACACCGACTGTCCCTACTACGAGCAGTTGCAATATCTGGGTGACACACGCATTCAGGCATTGGTATCTATATACAATAGTGGTGATGATACGCTGTGGAAGAATTTCCTGCGTCAATCAGACATGAGTCGTAGTGCTGAAGGTGTAACGATGGGACGCGCTCCGTCGGAGCTGCCTCAATATATTACGCCTTATGCTTTGAGCTACATCTACTCTATTCATGACTACATGCGCTATGGCAAAGACCAGCAATTGGTGCTCGACTTGATTCCTGGTGCAGAGCAGATATTGCACTACTTCAGTAAGTACCAGATGGCCGATGGGCGCATCAAGGGGTTGCCTGGATGGAATTTCTCCGACTGGGTAGATACAGAAGGGTGGCAACAAGGTGTGGCATTGGCTGGACCTGATGGTGGTGGTATCCTGATGGATTTACAACTGCTGCTGGCGTTGCAGATGATGAGCGAGCTGGAAAACTATCAAGGCAATACCTTCATGGCCAACAAGTATGACCAGACTGCAGCTAAGCTGAAGGAAGGCATCCAGCATGCTTACTGGGATGCAGGCAAAGGCCTTTATGCACAGACCATCGAAAAGAAGTTATTCTCTCAGCATGCCAACTCGTTGGCTATCCTGACGGGAATGGTATCTGGCGAGCAAGCTAAGCAGGTAGCAAAAAAGATGCTTACTGACACTACCTTATCGCAGTGCTCAGTATATTATAAATTCTACCTGCACGAGGCATTGGTGAAAGCTGGCTTGGGTAACGACTACCTGAAATGGCTCGACATCTGGCGCGAGAACATTGCACAGGGCCTGACCACTTGGGCAGAAACCAGCGATGTAGATGGTACACGAAGTGACTGTCATGCCTGGGGTGCAAGTCCTAACATTGAATTCTTCCGTACCCTTTTGGGCATCGACAGTGCGGCTCCGGCATTCGCCAAAGTGAAGATTGAGCCTCGCTTGGGCGACATTAAGCAGATAGGCGGCAATATGCCACATCCACAAGGTGACATCAAGGTAAGCTATAAGAAGAATGGCAATGCCCTTAAAGCAGAGATTGAACTGCCGACCCATGTTACAGGCACACTTGTATGGGCTGACAAGACCTACAACCTGCATGGTGGCAAGAATAGTATTGAGGCGAAATAATGCAGAGCCTTTGCATTGTACCAAACGCACATAAAGAACCAGCCACTTGTTATCCTTAATTGGAATACAAGTGGCTGGTTTTATTATTTAGAATACATTGACGATAATTTTATTATTTGCTTCCATTCAAACGATAGCTAACAAAAGCTACGTGGCGGCTATCTGGCGCCCATGAGTTGGTATTGATGGTACCCTGACCACCAAAGAGTTCTGCCACACGCTTGGGTTGACCACCAGTTGCTGGCATCAACCACAACTCAACATTGTAGTTGGCCAAATGCTGTCCTGGCTCCAGGTCACCTACATGATAAGTAATATAGATTACTTGCTTGCCATCTGGAGATACATGTGGGAACCATGCATTGCGGGTTTCGTCAAACGTCATCTGGGTCTGCTCAGATCCATCTGCATTCATGCGCCACACCTGCATGAGACCTGTACGTACACTATTGAACCAAATATGCTTTCCATCTGGGCTATACTCAGGACCATCATCAAGTCCTTCAGCTGTGGTAAGACGTGTTTCCTCGCCACCATTTACAGAGATAGTATAGATGTCAGCACCCTCGGCTACACTACGGAAAGCACAATAGGCCAATGTCTTGCCATCAGGACTCCATCCATGCAGATAGCTAGGCCCCCAAGGTGTGATAAGTTTGGGAGTACCACCTTCCAATGGAAGCGTATAGATAAGCGATGTGCCACCTGTTGGAGAAGGACTAGAGCTAACAGCTATTGACTTGCCATCGGTAGAAAGTACATGGTCATTGTTGCAGCGTACCACATATTCGGTATTGATAAGACCTACCTCACCTTTTCCATCTGCTGCCAACTTGTAGATCAAACCACTACTATTATAAATAATCCACTTACCATCTACAGACCAGTTCGGAGCCTCAATCAAATATGGGAACTCCTTAAGAACGGTACGTTCACCTTTCTGTACATCCAGCACCTCAAGGATACTCGTTACTGAGTTTCGCTGTTGAGCCTGCATACCTATCGTCATGCAGAGCATCGATAAAAAAAAGATTCGTTTCATGGTTGTAAAATATTAATTGTCCATATGGGAACAAAGATACAACAATAAATTAATAACTCATACTTTTTAAATAAAAAAGAGTTGGCTTCTTAATGAAAGCCAACCCTTTCTCAAAAATATGATTGAGATATACAAAACCTTATTAGAACCACAGATAACGAGTATCCTTAACGTTTGCCTTCAGATAAAGGTCATTGCCAAATTGCTGACGAGCAATGTTCACTTTGTTGTTCTGCAAGGTTACCTTTTCTACTGAGGCATCATAAGTGTCGTTAGTCTTGTTCTGTGCATATGGTTCCAGTACATAGACGCCATAATTACCCTTGAGAGGAGCACTTGCTACACCCTGCTTACCAACAAGTGCATCTGCACTAATAATAGTCTCTGCGCCACCAATAGCAGCCACATAAGCAGGAGATGAGAATGATACACGCTTAACAGAATCGCTTACAGCTTCATCCATAGCCTTCAACTGCTCGAAAGATGCACCTGCAGCCTTAGCCAACAACTGCTCACCCTTCTTCTCACGGATAAGTTCACGCTTGATTTCATCCTGCACTAATGCCAATGGACGATAACCCACCTTATTGATACGAGCTACACCTACCTGCATCAAACGGTCACTCTCACCACACTCGTAAAGACCTGATGCATCACCAGCCTTAGCTTCGAATACCCACTTGAGAGCGTCCTTTGTGTTACGAATAGAACCGATAGTATGATCAGAATTCTGCACCTCACCCTGAGTATAAAGACGGAAACCTGCATCTTCTGCGTTAGCTACCATCTTCTCGTAGGTATTATTTGCAGCAACGAACTCACTAAAGTTATTATATGCCTTATTATAAGTATCCTTGCTAAATTCTACAGGACGCTTTACAATAGCTACTTTATACTTAGGTTGAACAGCCTTCTTAGCAACTACCTCCATGATAACGTTAGCCTGACTCAGGTTAAGGTTGGTTAGTTCATTCTGAGGCAGAGTAGTAATTGCGTTAATGTAACGCAGATTGTCACCATCTACTTGAGCGCCTTCATAATTAGCAGAAGTAATCCATACTGCTTCACCAGTCTGACCATACTTCTGTGCAAGTTCCTCGAACTTAGCGCCACCCTTTATAGCAGTAAAAATACTATCTGCCAGTTCCTGTGCACGAGCTTGTGTCTCACCAGTTACCTGAATCTGACGGAACTGAATTGAGTCTGCCATGTTGGCAACTTCCAACTTCTTGAAAGAGTTAAGTGTATTGTCAGCTGCATTGTAATAAGGACCGAACACCTCACCAACTGCAGCAGAATCCAGACGAGCCACTACATCAGATGGCAAAGCTTTAACTGTGTAATAGAGATTAACAAAAGGCTGCTCAGAACCAGACTGACGGATGAAAGTAGTATAGTCGGCTACCTCTCCCTTCAACTGTTCTGTATAGTCCTCCATCTCGGCCTCAAGAGCAGCACGATCTTCAGGACTTGCCACAACTTGTACGTCGATATAACGTACGTCGCGGGTTTCTACTAGCTGACGATACTGCTCCTTGTTCTTCTCATAGCGAGCCTTGATTTCAGCATCAGTAACAACAATTGAAGAATCGAGTACTGAACTGTATGGAAGTGCTGCCATCAGGAAGTCGGTCTGAGTAGTACGAGCATCAAAGCTGTTCTGTGCCTCAACAGAGTTAGAAAGTAAAGATTTGCTAAGTAATGCCTGATATTTTTCAGCCAGACGGTTCTGACGTAAAGTCTTCTCAATAAAAGTCCAATATTTGTAAACCTGCTGGTACTGCTGCATAACATCAGCAGACGTATTCGAAGCATTCATGCTTGAATAGTTTACCAAGAACATGTTCAGCATATCCTTATCGAATGTTCCAGTGGTTTGATTCAAGAAAGGAGTATTAGCCAAAATAGAAGCTGTTCCCTGATCAATAATATCCTGTACTTCTTCGTCTGAAACAGTGAGACCTAGTTTCTTAGCCTCGTTCTCGATCAACTGGTTGTTGACATATGCCTGCCAAACCTGATCTTTAACTGCATCGTTCTGCTCGTCGGTTAATGCGGTGAGACCCTGTGAGAACTTCACTGCATCGGCATATTCCTCAAACAATGCCTGGAAATCCTGAGCAGAAATCTTATTTCCATTTACTTCACCTACATCCTGTGACTGACGAGGAGCTATTACCTTCCACGCATCACCTGCGATGAAGGCAAACAAGCCCAAGGCAATCACACCAATCAACAACGGTCCATGAGACCTGATTTCTTGTAAAGCTGCCATATTTAATTTTTTAAGTTTTTTATTCGATAAGTTTTTATGTTCATGGCTTTTATTTCCAAAAACGGTGCAAAGGTACAAAAAATACTAATACCCTATTGTTTTTTTTCAAAAAAAAATTGCCAAATAGCTCTATTCGTTCACTTTTAGACGAACAAGTTCGATTTTTGTGGCTGACACTTTGATAATTTTAAAGCTGTATTTGTCAATTACCACCGTTTCGTGCAACTTGGGAAAACTTTGATAACGATCCAAAATCAAGCCACCCAGTGTGAGATAGTCATCAGACTCAGGTAAGTCGAGATCAAATGTTTCATTTACGCGTTCTATTTCCAATCGGGCTGATAGTACATACTCGTTCTCCCCTACTTTCTTGCATACGTAGTTAGAGCTATCGTGTTCATCCTCTATCTCGCCAAATATTTCCTCCACCAAATCTTCAAGGGTAATGATGCCAGATGTTCCACCAAATTCATCTACTACTACAGCCATAGTCTGCTTATCTTTGATGAACTTCTTCATCAACCTTTGCGCAGACATGGTTTCAGGAACAATGGGCATAGCTTTGATACTTTTCACCCAATTGTTCCGATTTCGGAACATCTCTGCTGAATGTATATAGCCGAGTATGTTATCAATATTTCCATCAAATACGATGATACGTGAATTACCAGATTCTATAAATGTATTAATTAGTTCAGCTACTGGTGTCTTAACGTCTAAAGCCAAAATTTCAGTACGAGGAACCATACAGTCACGCAGCTTTACTGATGAGAAATCAAGCACATTCTGAAATATCTTAACTTCAGAGCCCAGATTGTCCTCATTCTCTGCGTTCTCAATACTTGAAGTAACAAAATAACCAAGATCCACCTTACCAAACACCTTCTCCTCTACCTCACGGTTGACCTTTTGTCCGAATAGCCTCAGCAAAACATAAGAAAGCAAGGAGGCAAATTTGGAAACAGGATATAAAATGATGTATAATATATAAAGAGGTATAGCAAAAATGCGTAACATGAGATTGGGGTTCATCTTGAAGAACGTCTTAGGCAGAAATTCACCAGTGACGATGATAATCATTGTAGAGATAACAGTCTGTAGCAACAAAACCACAAACTCATTGCCAATACCTCCCAACAAGTATTTGTCGAGTATTTGTGCCATCAAAATACCATAGATAACGAGAGCAATATTGTTGCCCACGAGCATGGTAGAAATGAAATTGCTGGAATGATGAAAGAAATGTGAGAGGATAGAAGAAGTGATACCTGGCTTACGATCCATCTCCAAGCGCAGTTTGTCGACAGATACGAAAGCTATCTCCATACCTGAAAAAAAAGCGGAGAAAAGCACAGCTATCAAAAGGCAAATCAGTGTATTCATTTATATAGTTTACATTTTTTCCAAAGGCAATGTTCCCTTAGGTCTAGGAGCAGTAGCAGCGCTAGGTTCTTCTGTAGCCAGACTGTCAGCAGGGGTAGCAGCCATCTTGTCTTCATCCACATAGAAGATACCTTCTGGCTTGTGAATGGTATAGACTGTAAACTGCTGGTTTGAATCAAAGCCGTGTCCGGTGATGATTCGGTCAATTTGCTCAATACGGATAAACTTGTCGGAATACACTTTCTGTGTATCCTGATTCCAGAAAAGCAGCTCCGTATTGAAACGCTCACCTTGCTGGTTTTTAATCTCAACGTGTCCACGCAGTTCCCACAGCTTATTCTTGTCATAATAATAAGCAGTGTCAGATTTAATCTCTGCTTGAACGACATTGTTTTCATCAAAATTTTCCAAATATACACCCTCTTCAAACGACCAGTGCGATGGATTGAGTTTATCGAACACCAGCCAAAGAGGTGTTGTGATGCGATAACGAATAACTCCGGAATCAGAAATCAGTGTAGTCACATCATGTGTCTCCAATGCAGGCAACGAATCCCTATTGGTAACAGCATTGCCCAATTGCTTCTTGTTGCCAAAGCATGAAGAGAAAAAAAGAAGCATAACCACTGCCACGAAGACAGTGGTTATGCCCATTAGTTTATGTATGCCAACTCTATAAAGTTGCATAAAGGTTTCATTAGCGGATAGTGGTAGTCTCACCAACCAAGCCACCTACTGTGACGCGGTCACCCTTCTTCAGGCCCTGCATGAACAGGTCTTCAGACTTCGGGAAGTAGCGAGAATAAGTGCGGATCAACTCGTCAGCCTGCTCAGCGCAACTTGGATCCAAAGTCTTGGCACGCTGCAAGCGGTCAACGCATACATAATAGGTGCAAGCATTGAGTGAACGCTCGTCGCTCCAGTTAGGATTAGCAGCGTAGATCTGAGCCATCAGGATATGAGGTGCACCCCAATCATCGCGGAAACTGATAGCCTGCTGAGTATATCTCTTAGCATTGCCCCACTGCTTGATAGTTGACAGAGAAGCTGCGATAGCGTAAGCGATTTCAGCCTTCTTAGCATTGTCAGACTCCAACTGAAGAGCTTCGTCAAAATACTTAACAGCAGTTTCATATTCGCCCTTCTTGAAGTACATGTAAGCTACACCGTTAGCTGCGTCAGCAGTTGGATTAATGCGATACATGTAGTCAGATGCGGTGAAGTACACTTCGCTTTCGTTACACTTCATCATACGCAGGATAGCGATGGTGTTCTTCAAGAAAGCTTCATTGCTCTTGTTCTGCTCAACCTGAGGACCAAATACGTTCTGCAAAGTCTCGCAGTCAGCCATACCACTGTTAATGAATACGGCAAGAACATTTTGCTTAGCAGCTTCCATATTCTCCTTAGCCTTGTCATCTGCTGCTGCTGCAATAGCTTGGTCAGTCAAATCAGATGCCCAAAGATAGTCATCCAGGAACTGATTACTGTGAGACTGGTCAGCTTTCATAACTGCCATTGACTCATTGAGGAAGTTCATAATAGTAGAAGCCTTAGTGTTAACACCATCACCCTGAACTGATTCCTTGAACCACTGATAAGCAATCTTATGGTTTGGTTCTGGTGCGTAAGTCAGGTAGTCAGCAGCTTTATCAGCCAATGCGGCAGCATCAGACTTAACTTTGGTACCTTTAGCTCTGAACTCAGGCAGATATTTGGTACGCAGATCATAAAGATTCATCAGCTCATCAAAAAACTTCTGATACTCTGCAGTACCCTTCTGGTTAGTGCTCAAGAAAGATTGCAGAATATCAATCATATCGGTGAAGGTGTAATACTTCATCGTAGGACATTCCTTGATGACAGCCTTGGTAGGCTCATAAGCATCAGCATAATTCTTTGCCTTTACAGCCTCGTGACCAATAGAACTATTGGTGATGCACTCCTGGCTCTGAGCGAAAGCAGTGCTGAAACCTCCAACGAGGAGGACGATTGCAAGTAAATTCTTAATTTTCATTGCCATTAAATTTAAAGTGTTATTATTAATTTTCAATTCACTCTTGTTTTATAGAACCATCGTTCGTTGAACGTAACACCAATATTTACCCTCAACTGGTTCTCATTAATAAAGTTGACTGTCTGACCATTCACTCTACCATATTGCGCAGAAATATTGAAGTAAGAGCGAGACCGTATAGGCACTGATAGACCAGCCGAAACGCCCCACTCTTTCGAAGCCCTAACGCCATCGAGTTTATAATAAGGAGCGTTATAATAGGCACCAGCCCTGTACTTGATTCTTTTCAAGAGGCTTCTGCCTATTGGGTCAGGCTGAAATTCTGCTCCTACAGCTATCTTAGTTCTGTCAACGAACGCGTCTTTGTTACCCATAAACGATACCTTACTCCATTGCTGGTATGTGACATCCATTCCTACTGTCAGTCGTCCATCATAGATATAGGCAACACCAACTCCAAAAGACATAGGAATACCGTTCTTCACGTCTAAGTCAGTTTGTTTTGAAGACAAACCACTAGAACTTGCATTTAAAATAGCGTTCGAACTTCCTACTATTTCTTGGATGTAGGTTGTATTAGTTAAATTATATCCTGGCGAAAATACTGCACCAAAAGTGGCAAAATGTTTCTTGCCAAACTGATAGGAGTATTGCGCGCCTATGTCAATTTTCATACTATTGATGCCCACATGATCACGTTTCATAACGCCGTACGCATCGGAATTATACGGGAAGATAAGCATCATTGCGTGTTCAACGTCACCCCAAAGATAAGAAATATTTGCACCAATTGAAAATTTTCGGCTAATTTTATATGCTAAACCTACATAAGCTTGGTGTAAACCACCTTCACCGAAGTAATTTGTGACATAAGTTTTCTCATTATCCACTGCATCCTTAGTTTCATTTTTCATATCGTAACCAACATTGGCATAAGGGAGCAAACCCATACTCATACCAAAGTTGGTACCTATTCGGAAGTGCATGGACAGATAGTCAAGACTGGTATTCTTTGCATTTATTTTGTTGATACCGTTGTCAAAATTGGTATTCTGCAACGACATGCCCCCCTCAAAAATAAAAGTAAGAGAGTCAACAGCTGTATATGATGCAGGGTTGGCAAAGTTGGTGTGTGCCTTATCTCTCAGACCATAAGCCACACCACCCATAGCCCTACTATTACTTGCACCTTGTTCTGCCAGCTGACCGTAACCATAACGGCTGTAAGGCGAATTTGTGTTGTTTTGAGCAATAGCTACTCCTGAAATCAGGAAGAGCATCGTCGTCAAAAGCGTTGGTTTATATTTCATTTTTCTACTTAATATTCGTATACAATCCATTAAAGATAGAAATTCGTTTGCAAAGATGCAACTTTTATTTCATGTAACAAAAGTTTTTTGTCCTTAATGCCGTTAAAAAAACAAAAGTGAGATAAAAATTCTGTGGATTACATTATCTTTGTACCCAAATGAGACAAATAAAACTGAAATATGGCTTATGGCTGTTGATACTTTTATGCGGAGTCAACACCTTTGCACAGACCCGTTCGTTGGCACTGCCAACAGATACTGCTGACACGTGGCAGGTGAGTCTCATTACTTGTGGTCCAGGTGTGGAGGTGTACAACCAGTTTGGCCATACAGCCATACGTATGAAAAATGACTTTCGCAACATTGATTTTATTTATAATTATGGCATTTTCAGTTTCAATACCCCCAATTTTGCCTTACGATTCACATTAGGACAAACTGATTACTTGTTGGGCATTCAATCCTACCAAGATTTTGTAGATTGGTATGCCTATTGTCATCGAGATGTGCGAGAACAGGTGCTAAATCTCAGTGTAGACGAGAAAAATATCTTGATAGGTTTACTGAACGAGAACTACAAGCCACAGAACCGTGTATATCGTTATAATTTCTTCTACGACAATTGTGCCACTCGACCAAGAGACTTAATAGAGAAGTGCTTGCAAAGAGAAATAAAATATAAAGAGGATATGTTAAGTACAGATACTGGCAAATCTTTTCGAAGTATCGTTCATGAGTATACTACCTACAATGCTTGGTCACAATTTGGCATAGATTTGTGTTTAGGCAGTGAGGCTGACAAGCCGATATCACGTAGGATGATGATGTTTATTCCTCTGTATCTTGAGATGTTTTTCGCCTCAGCAATGACTGTTCCTGATATGGAAACAGACGTTTTAAGACAGTCCCCTATTGGGGAACAGAATAGCAAAGCCAAGCCCTTAGTGGCTGAAAGCCGAGAGTTAGTTGTCATACCCGAAGCTGACAAAATGCGTCAAGATACCCCATTTACCCCTTTCCGCTGTGCTACGTTCTTATTCATTGTGACAACGGTTCTCACCATTTACGAGATACGTTCTCGTAAAAGTATGTGGGGATTTGACCTCATCTTATTTGCTACAGTTGGTGTTGCTGGATGTCTACTTGCCTTTTTAGCGTCCTTTTCAGAACACCCGACAGTAAGCCCCAATTATCTATTATTTTTATTCCATCCTCTGCATCTATTTTTATTGCCATGGTTCATTAGGAAAGTCAGAAAAATGCAGAGAAGCCGCTATTTGATGGCATTGACTATAGAATTAACACTATTTATAATTTTGTGGGCGATAATTCCACAAAGATTTCCGCTCGCTGTATTTCCTTTGGCACTATGTTTGCTTGTACGTTCAGCAAGCAATTGGCTGTTGTCACTACCCCAAAGAGGATGAAAAAAGAGTTATTGGCAACCATATTAGTCCTAACAATAGGAGGCTGGCAAGTGCAAGAAGCATCTGCCCAAACACGATTGGTGGTATCGCTTACCATCGACCAGTTGCGTAGTGACTATATTGATGCCTTCTCACCTTATTATGGGTCTCAAGGGTTCAAGAGGCTCATGCGCGATGGTAAGGTGTACCGTCAGGTGCAATTTTCTTTTGATGCAAAAGACAGAGCTTCAGCCATAGCTGCCATCTACTCAGGTACTACACCTTCAGTAAATGGCATCATTAGTAATGAATGGTTAGATCGAGAAACTGGCAGGCCTCGTAATTGTGTTGATGACATATCTTTCATGGGCAACAACACGAACGAGAACTCCTCTGCTTCTCTGTTGCTCTCTTCTACCTTGCCAGACGAACTAAAGATAGCTACCAACAATCAAGCTATAATCTATTCGGTGGCTCCTTTCCGTGATGCTGCCATTCTTTCTGCAGGCCATGCTGCTAATTGTGCTTTCTGGATTAATTCCGAAACTGGTAAGTGGTGTAGTACTACATATTACAAAGACTTCCCCTGGTGGCTAAATGACTATAACACCCGGCAAGGTCCTGACCTTAGAGTCAAGGATAAAGATCAAGTGAACCGCTATCGTCACTTGCTCACATCACCTACTGTAAATGATGAAGTAAACCGATTGACAGAGGAGTTACTTACTCAGAGTAATATAGGCAGAGACGAGACAATTGACTTCCTTGCACTCACTTATTATGCAGGCACATACCAGCATCAACCTCTACAAATAGTTAAACAGGAAATTCAAGGTATTTATACCAATATCGATAACTGCCTTGGCAACCTTCTTGACATGTTAGAGCACAAGGTAGGTATGAGTCATGTATTGTTGTGCGTCTCGTCTACAGGATTTACTGATCCTGTATATCAAGATCTTACAACATATAACATTCCTTCAGGAGAGTTCTATCTCAATCGTTGTGCCACCTTGTTGAACATGTTTCTCATGGCCACTTATGGCGAAGGGGAATATGTAGAGAACTTCTATGACCAACAAATATTCCTCAACCACAAGTTGATAGAAAACAAACGTCTCGATTTGGCAGATATCCAGCAGAAAGCTTCAGAGTTTTTGGTGCAGTTCAGTGGTGTAAACGAGGTCTATTCGGCTAATCGTCTGTTATTGGCACCCTACTCAGAACGTACTGAGCGCAGTCGCAACGGTTACCACAATAAACGTTCTGGAGATTTGGTTATCGAAGTATTGCCAGGATGGCAAATTGTAGATGAGCAGACACAAGAAAAAAAGACTGTGAGTAAATCTGTTACACCTGCGCCATTCATTATTCTTCATCCTTCCTTTAAGGCAGCAACTATCAATACTCCAGTGGTAGCAGAACGAATCGCTCCTACCATTGCAAATACTATCCACATTCGTGCTCCCAATGGCTGTTCACTACTACCGTTGGCAGAATAAACAGAACGAAACCTTTTCTCTTTCATTCTTACTCCCCAACGGCCGCTAGTGGTGTTTCAACGAGCAGAATAAGCTATTTTTTCTAAAAATAGGCTGATAA
The DNA here is from genome assembly GCA_016284115.1 of Bacteroidaceae bacterium. The sequence goes on along the minus strand of JAEEOD010000208.1, from coordinate 2,721 downwards.
GTCAGCAAAAAAGTGTACCTTTGCAGTTTGAATGCAAAGAATACACATTTGTTTCAACGAAATAATAAAAAGATAACATAATGGGATTTAATGATTTTTTGACAAAAATCTTCGGCAACAAGTCGCAGAAAGACATGAGGGAAATCAAGCCTTGGATTGACAAAATCAAGGCTGCCTCACCAGAAATTGAACAACTTGATAACGATTCTCTACGTGCAAAGACGCAGGAAATTAGACGTTATGTACAGGATTCTGCTATTGAAAAACGTGCCAAGATTGATGAACTGAAAGCTAAGATTGAAGAAACTGAATTAGAAAACCGCGAACCTATCTTCGCGCAAATCGACAAGATAGAGAAAGAGATACTTGATCTCTTTGAGGAAAAACTTAATGAGGTGTTGCCTCAGGTATTCGCCATCGTAAAGGAAACAGCTAAGCGTTTCTCTGAAAATGAAGAAATAGTGGTTACAGCTACCGACTTTGATCGTGACTTGGCAACCACCCATGATTTTGTACGAATTGAGGGCGATAAAGCCATCTATCAGAACCACTGGGTGGCTGGTGGTAATGAGACGACATGGAACATGGTACACTATGACGTTCAGCTGATCGGTGGTGTAGTACTACATCAAGGCAAGATTGCTGAGATGGCAACAGGTGAAGGTAAGACCCTTGTGGCTACCCTGCCTGTATTCCTCAACGCCTTAACTGGAAATGGTGTACATGTGGTAACTGTAAACGACTATTTGGCAAAACGAGATGCCGAATGGATGGGTCCTCTTTACATGTTCCACGGGCTGAGTGTCGATTGTATCGACAAGCACCAGCCTAACTCAATAGCTCGTCGCAATGCATATTTGGCCGATATTACTTTCGGAACTAATAACGAGTTTGGTTTCGACTACTTACGTGACAACATGGCCACTCGTCCACAAGACTTAGTACAACGTATGCACAACTACGCCATTGTCGATGAGGTGGACTCTGTATTGATTGATGATGCACGTACTCCTCTTATTATATCTGGTCCTATTCCTCAGAATGCAGACACCAAACTGTTCGAGGATTTCCGTCCTTTTGTAGAACGTCTCGTAGCTAAACAGCGCGACTTGGCTACCAAATACTTGGCAGAAGCTCGTAAACTGATCTATTCAGAAGACAAGAAAGAGGTAGAAGATGGATTTCTGGCTCTCTATCGAAGCCATAAGGCATTACCAAAGAACAAGCCTTTGATTAAGTTCTTAAGCGAACAAGGCATTAAGACTGGAATGCTGGCTACCGAAGAAATCTATATGGAGCAGAACATGAAGCGTATGCACGAGGTAACTGACCCGCTTTACTTCGTAATTGACGAGAAACTGAAGAGTGTGGAGCTTACTGATAAGGGTTTTGAGGAACTAAGTAGCTACACTTCTGAACCGGATTTCTTCGTACTACCTGACATAGTGACACAATTGGCTGAATTGGAGAATGACAAGAGTTTGAATGACGAAGAACGTCTGGCCAAAAAGGATGAGATGCTGAACATTTACTCTACTAAGGCTGAACGTGTACATACCCTTATCCAGTTATTGAAGGCTTACACCATGTTTGAAATCGACGTGGATTATGTGGTACTCAATGGTGAGGTAAAGATTGTGGACGAGCAGACAGGTCGTATCATGGAAGGTCGCCGTTGGTCAGATGGGTTGCACCAAGCTGTAGAATCCAAAGAGCGTGTAAAGATTGAGGGTGCCACACAAACCTTTGCTACCATCACTTTGCAGAACTACTTCCGTATGTATCACAAACTGGCTGGTATGACTGGTACGGCAGAAACAGAAGAAGGCGAGTTCTGGGATATTTACAAGTTAGAGGTAGTGGTAATACCGACTAACCGTCCAGTTATCCGTAAAGACATGAACGATCGCGTTTATAAGACTAAACGTGAGAAATACAAGGCCGTGATTGAAGAAATCGAGAATATGGTTAATCAAGGTCGCCCAGTATTGGTGGGTACCACCTCAGTTGAAATCTCTGAGACCTTGAGCCGTATGTTGGCTATGCGCAAAATTAAGCACAACGTACTGAATGCTAAGTTGCACCAACGTGAGGCTGAAATTGTGGCACAGGCTGGTCAAACAAGTACTGTTACCATTGCCACCAACATGGCTGGTCGTGGTACTGATATCAAGTTGAGTCCTGAGGTGCGCGAAGCTGGTGGTTTAGCTATCATTGGTACTGAGCGCCATGAGTCACGTCGTGTAGACCGTCAGTTGAGAGGCCGTTCTGGTCGTCAAGGAGATCCGGGTTCATCAGTATTCTTTGTTTCCTTGGAAGACGATCTGATGCGCAAATTTGCTTCTGAAAAGGTGGCTCATCTCATGGACCGCATGGGATTCAAGGATGGTGAGGTACTGGAGCACAGCCTCATCACCCGCTCTATTGAGAATGCACAGAAGAAAGTGGAAGAGAATAACTTTGGTATCCGTAAGCACTTGCTCGACTACGATGATGTGATGAACAAACAGCGTACCGTGGTGTATAGCAAGCGCCGTCACGCCTTGATGGGTGAGCGCATTGGCATGGACATTTCGAACACCATCTGGGACCGTGTGGTTAACATCATCGAACAGAACGACTACGAGGGTTGTAAGGAACAGTTCATCAAGGTATTCGCCATGGAGTGTCCCTTCTCCAGCGAGGAGTTTATCAACAAGAACCACGAGGAACTGGCTGAGG
>JAEEOD010000017.1 GCA_016284115.1 Bacteroidaceae bacterium | reverse complement strand
AGAACAGAGCAAGGGTAGACGTCCTATGTAGGATATGATTATTGCCAGAACCAGCACTCGGATATAGGTGTTCATATTCGGCGTGGGCTTATGCATTGCTCGTTCTTCCTCAATGGGCAATGCTAGAGCCACAGTGTGCGGAACGGGTTGCAAGGATTGTTCCCACGCTTTTATTTATGCCCTAAGATTTAACATAAACCTATTAATAGTCATTCTTAAAACTGAATTGATTAAAGAGTAATTAACCGTAATGTCAAACTTAAAACCACAACGAAATGAAAAAAATTGTAATTTGCTTATTCGCTTTAATGATTAGCACTATGGCCTTCGTTACCATGGCACAGGATGTCGTTTATCTGAAAAACGGTAGTGTGATCAAAGGTTCTGTCATCGAAATGATTCCCAACCAGTCCATTAAAGTACAGACCGCAGATGGTAGCCTATTCGTTTATCAAATGAATGAGGTTGATCGCATTGAACGTGATGCAAAAAAGCAGAACAATCAAGTAGAAGAAGTGACTGATGATTACCTAGAGCGTGGTTTCCGTGGCCTTGTCGACCTAGGGGCGCACTTTGGATTCGGTGATGCAGCAGACAACTATCAAGTATCAGCAGCATTTACAGGAGGATACCAGATTAACAGAATGCTGTTTGTCGGTGGCGGTATTGCACCCACTTTAAACATTTTTGATTATGAAGGTTATCATGATGATGAGGTGATCACTACATTTTTGCTGCCAATTTATACTGCAGTTCGTTTAGATTTCATTAATACCAAAGTCACACCGTTCTTTGACGGCAGAGTCGGCTACTACCTCAATACAGATGACATTGATTATAGCGATTTATATTTCTATGCTGGTGTAGGTGTAAGACTAAAAAAGATAAGCCTTGGCGCTGGTTATGATTATTACGCAAACGATGGTTCCGCATTTGGCTTTGCCACTTTGCGCTTTGGTTTCGAGTTTTAACTAAACAATTGGATAATCTTTTTCAAATGAAATATGCTGTAGTATCAGGCAACTACAGACACGTGTATTCAAAGCCTTTTACTATCAGTTGAATTAGCAATCTGGCTGCTACCGAGACGTAAACAAAAATCACATCGTCTCGGTAGCATGCTAGATAATGAATGATAGAGCCATCTCGCCTGCGAAGCAGAAAAGCATAATCGAATGTGACTATTTGAAGAAAATGAACAAAAACTGTTACATATTTGGGGAAAAGTGGTATATTTGCAGGTTATAATATTATAAAAGACACTATCATTAAACAACGTATTAGAAATGAAGAGATTATTTGTAATATTAGTAGTACTATTATTAACCACCATGGGAGCTGTCATGATGGCACACGATGTTGTATACTTAAAAAACGGCAGCATTATCAAAGGCTCTGTCATAGAGGTAATTCCTAATGGGTCAGTAAAGATTCAGACTCAGGATGGCAGTTTATTTGTATATGACATGAATGAAGTTGACCGTATCGTCAACGAGGAAAAGACACAGAACGAAGAACAAGAAGACAACTCAGAGGATTATTTAAAATCAGGCTTTAGAGGATTTATAGACCTGGGAATCCATGGTGGCTTTGGTGATGCTGAAGACAACTTGTTGCTGATGTCATCATTTACTGCAGGTTATCAGGTCAATCGGTTTTTCTTCATCGGCGCTGGATGTGCACCCACGCTGACTCTATACGATAACGAATATTATGATGAGTTCGAGACAGGGTTTCTCTTGCCAATATACGGAGCCATCCGTTTTGACTTTGTGAACGCGAAAGTATCTCCATTTCTCGACACTCGCGTTGGTTATAGTGTAACTGATGATTGCCGTGGCCTGTACACCTATATTGGTGTGGGATGCCGCATCAAGAAACTGAGTCTTGCTGCAGGCTACACCTATCAACGAAAAGAACTTTCTGGCGATTATTATGGCTACTATTATGACGAACACCTAGACTTCGGCTTTGCCGGACTTAGAGTTGGTTTAGAATTTTAATCCATTATGAAGTACGCATTAGTTACAGGAGCGTCAAGGGGCATAGGCCAAGCGATTGCGAAAAAGCTAGCTGCAACGGGAATTCCCGTTGTGGTTAACTACTTGAATAATGTGAATGCAGCGCAAACCGTTGTCCAGGAAATCACAGCGGCTGGAGGAACGGCAGAGCTGTTGCCCTTTGATGCGTCCAATCCCCAAGAAATAGAAACAGCCATCGACAAGTGGGAGCAGGCTCACCCTGATGATTATATCTCAGTATTGGTGAACAATGCTGGCATCCGCCGCGACAACGTGATGTTCATGATGCCTGACGAGGACTGGCACAAAGTGCTTGATACGACCCTCAACGGCTTTTTCTATATCACCCGCAGATTGCTTAAGCACATGATGCCCCGCCGCCGTGGTGGACGCATCATTAATATTGCCTCACTTTCGGGCGTGAAAGGTATGCCAGGACAGACGAACTATAGTGCCGCTAAAGCTGCTTTAATCGGTGCTACCAAGGCATTGGCTCAAGAGGTGGCAGCACGTCAAGTAACTGTCAACGCTATTGCACCTGGGTTCATTGAGACCGACATGACCCGGGACCTACCTCAAGACGAGCTCAAACAGTTGGTTCCCATGGGGCGCTTTGGCAAACCCGAAGAAGTGGCCTCTCTTGTGGCATTTCTTGCCTCGGATGAAGCTGCTTATATAACTGGCGAAGTCATTAATATTAACGGAGGACTTTATACATGACAAGACACTTCTGGGCCATATTATTGCTGTTGCTTTGCTGTTGCTTTGCGCCTCTTCGTGCCGAAGAAGTCAAAGTTACCATGAAGAGCGGGTCAACTATTACCGGTGAGTTGAAAGAACTTATTGCTACGGACCACGTCACAATCATCATTGCTGGTGTAGAATCAGTTATCCCAATGACTGAAGTTTCATCAATAGAAAATGCCAGCAGTAGCCAGGCGTCAACTCAAGGAGTCAAACCGTCTAAACTGGTTTATGGCCAGTATCAAATAACTGACACAAAACAATATCCCGATTCATTCATATTGGAGATTGGCGGGCAAGAGCTAACAATGGTTCTTGTTAAAGGTGGTTGGTTCAATATGGGATACGATGGCAGGCATAGCCTCTCTTGGAATACCGAACCGATTCACAAAGTTACTCTTTCTTCTTTCTATGTGAGGAAGCAGGGATTAAATCGCCATGCT
>JAEEOD010000207.1 GCA_016284115.1 Bacteroidaceae bacterium | reverse complement strand
AGTTGCCGTACAGGCCTTCATGCCCTGCGCCTCCATCGACGTAAAGTCAAGACTCTGATCGCTGTAATAAGGCACCTGTTCGGCACCGCCAACACTGATAGCCACCAAAGACCCAGCCTCACCCACAGCCTCAATCACCGTGGGAATAGGCAGATATGCACGATTCGCACTTAGAGTAACGCCACCCTCCTTAGTCACCTTATAGAAGCCGACACCTTCATCACCACTCGAGAGATAGTAGTTGGTATATGCGCCATCTGTCGTCTGGATAGTCGTACCCTCCAACGTGCCCTTGAACATATTCTTATAATAAGAACTGGAGCCATTATATGAAACTGGTATCTCATGATTTCCTTGTCCACCTACCAACAGGAAACCTGTACGGGCAGGCACATCATAGACACGACTCAGCCAGATAGTTCCAGTCGACTTGTCATAGCCAGTGGCCACGTAGGCCTTCAGGCCCTCTACATCCGTGAAGTTCAGATGCTTGTCACAATAATAAGCCACCTGTTCAGCATTTCCAATGGAAATAGTCTCCTTACCTACCATCTCCACGATATTTGTGAACTTATTCCACCCCGGAGCCGTCTGGTAGGCACTCTTCGCACCAACGGGGACATAGAGTGTGATGCCATTGTAATCAATATCCGTTTGAACTACGAGTTCACCATTTTCAACTGCAGGGGGTGTCGTAGGCAAAGTGATGATTGAATTTAGGCTATAAAGATCGAATGACTGCGTCTCTATCTCCTTGAGAGAGGCTGGCAGAGTGATGCTCTTACTATTTATCCAAGCATATAAAGACAATTTCTTCGTCTTCTCCAAACCTTCAGGCAAATCTATGGACTCAACAAAAGCAGAACTGAACATGCCCTGAGGAACAACCTTCATATCTGCTGGCAACACCACGTGCTTGATGGCTGCGCTTGCAAACGATTCCTGACCAATCTGAGTCATTCCCTCTGGCAGCCTTAATTCGCTGATATCAAAAGACAAAGTATTCAAATATTTAAAAACAGCCAGAGATGATAACGCCCGATTGCCTATAGCCTTCAGGTTTTGGGGGATATTGACTTGCGAGATTTCCGCACAGTAAAAGGCATTTGAGCATATCGTTTCCAGACTTTCCGGAAGTTTCAATGACGTGATATGCTTCGTGTAGTCATGGGTCTCGAAAGCACTCTTATAGATGGTGGTGACGCCCTCTGGTATGACCAGCTCCTTTCTCGGAATAATCCGATAGAAGGCATATTCGCCAATGGCTGTCACACGATAGGTCTTCCCTGTTGAGGGATTTGTCACTGACGACGGAATATCAACTCCCAGTTCTGTACCCCAACGGTCATCCTCGGTTTCATAGTCGTTAGCGTCCATATTAAGGCAGTTCACCTCCTTTTTACCCACACCAATCTGAACCGTAGCCGCATCCTCGTCAAGCACACGGAAAGACATCTCAACACCATCGATATTGGCAGTAAAGGTGGTCAGATCTTCCATACCAGCCTCCACCACCACAGGGAAATGGTCGAAGCCAAGGCTTGATTCGTAAATGGCCCTGGAGCCTGCCGGCACATGAAGGGTTGCAGCAAAACCTAGGCCGTCCGGATAGAAGGGATAAGAACCATTCGTGCTACCACTCACTTCACAGGGTATTGGAGATGCGACATATACATCCTCAAGATCATTCCCTTCGAAGCAACTGCCCAGGAACTTCAAAGTAGAAGGCAGTTCCACTCTCTTATAACCGCTACTGAAAGCATAGTCTTCGATGATTTCAACACCTTCGGGGATAACCATTGTTGTCAAAAGAGGATTTGAATAAAACGCAGACCTTCCGATATAGCGCAAACTATGTGGCAGTGACAGAGCACTGATACCACATTTGTAAAATGCATACTCTTCTACACGTTCCACTCCCTCTGGAACATTGAGTTCTCCAAGTTTCAATGAAGAAAAAGCACTTTCACCGATAATGCGCACTGAGCTGGGAATGACTGTCGACACCGTACCTTCCTGCAGCGTGTTGGTTGCCGTTTCGATGATGGCGTTGCAATTGCCACGAGAGTCATAGACAGGATTATCGGCTTCAACAGTCAGCGACGTAAGCCCCTGTATGAATGCGAAAGGCCGTCCTTCGATTTCAGTTGTCGCTGCAGGTATGGTCACTGAAGTCAACACTGTGGCACCAAAGGCATTTTCTCCTAGGAACTGCAGAGTTGAGGGCAGATCCGCACTCTCCAGCAAAAAATTATTGGAGAAAGCAGCAGCCTCAATACGCTCGACACCCTCAGGAATGACAATCGATTTGAAATTCCCCTCACCTAAAGCTCCACCGATTTGACTAAAAGCACTGTTTTCAATGACCCTCAGCGTGGAGGGAAGCGTCACTTGTGACAAGGCTAAGGCATCCAGCTCGTAATTGCTAAAGGCATCACGACCAATGCTCTCTACACCCTCAGGAATGATGACCGCCTCCAAATCCTTCAAACAATAGAACGATGACACGCCGATGCGCACCACACGATAGTCGACACCTTCACGGCTGACAACGGCTGGAATGGAAAGTGTGCCCGAAACGCTCCCACTGATGCAACGGGCACTATTGTAGTTAATACCACTTGACCATTCCAGCACAGCTCCCGTCTGCACGGTCTTGTCTGCTTCGCTCATAACGCGGAAGGTCATGTCATACTCGCCAACCTTGACGGTGAACACATCACCATCGGCAGCCATCATTCCTATGCTCCATAAACACATGAAGAGGAACACTGAAAATCTCGATTTTGTCATATCCTATAATAATACTTACTACTCATACGGACAACGCTACAAAAGTACACAATATTCCCGAAACGACCAAACGTTTCGGGAATTTTCTTATCAACAAGGTAAAGTCTATCGGACAATGACCTTCTTTCCGTTCTTGATATAAAGACCCTTCACAGGATTGTCTACGCGCTGACCTTGGAGGTTGTAGTAGACATCAGGTTCTCCAATGGTATTGACAGGCTTACGGAGGTTTGTCGTACCGTCACCATTGCCGCCTGTACTGCCAAGCAACTGGATACCTATCGTCTCACTGGTACCGATGCCATAGCTGTTCAAGTCGGCTGAAATCTGAGATGCATCTCCACCACGAGAGGAAGAAGCGGGCCTTACCTTCGGAATCTGGAGGTAGCAGCGGTTCTTGCCAAGAGCGACACCTTCTTCCTTGGTTACCTTATAGAAGCCGACACCATCCTTACCATTCGACAGATAGTAGTTGATAAAGCCATCCTCCTCAGTGAAGATCGTCGTACCCCCCAAGGTACCCTTGAACATATTCTCATAAACAGAGGCCACAGAGACCGTCGGCACATCATAATCACCATTCGGCGCCATAATCAGTACACCCGTCTCAGCAGGCACCTGCTTCACACGGCTCAGCCAAATGGTTCCGGTGGCATAGTCATAGCCAGTTGCCGTATAGGCCTTCATGCCCTGCGCCTCCATCGACGTGAAGTCAAGACTCTGATCGCTGTAATAAGGCACCTGTTCGGCACCGCCAACACTGATAGCCACCGAAGAACCTGCCTCGCCGACAGCATCAATCACCGTGGGAATAGGTAGATAGGCACGGTTCTTACTAAGCTTAACACCCTCTTTCTTTGTCACTTTATAGAAGCCGACACCTTCATCACCACTCGAGAGATAGTAGTTGGTATACTTACCATCTGTGGTATAGATGGTCGTACCATCCAATGTGCCCTTGAACATGTTCTTATAATAAGAGGTGGAACCCTTAGCAGAAACAGGAACCTCATACGTATCCGCTTCACCTATCAACAGGAAACCTGTATGAGCTGGCACGTCATAGACACGACTCAACCAGATAGTGCCCGTCGTCTTGTCATAGCCAGTAGCAACGTAGGCTTTCAATTCGTTCATATTTGAAAAGTCTAGATTCTGATTAGAGCAATATGCCACCTGTTTCGCTTTACTAACTTCGATAGGAACATTCTCCAGTTTCTCCGTCAGATAGCCGGGAGCATCAGTACCGCCGTCGATCCGGGCGTAATCATAATCAATATGATCTGCATCATACACCGTACCGCTTCCACCGACAACAGATATGCAATTTGAGAACATACTTGCCCCCCAAGTCACATTTTCTGTACTCCATTTACCTTCGTTTACATAAATGGTCATCAAGTTAGTACAGTTATGGAACAAGCCACTCATATGTGACACATTGCTGGTATCAAAATTGCTCAAATCCAAACTTGTCAATCCACTACAGGAGCTGAACATATTAGTCAAATTTGTCACATTGCTGGTATCAAAATTGCTGAAGTCCAAACTCGTCAAACTTCTACAATTCGAGAACATATATGACATATCTGTCACATTCTGTGTGACAAAATTACTAATATCGAAATGTCCGACACCCGTACAATTTGAGAACATCCAGCTCATATTTTTGACATTTTTTGTGTCAAAGTGACTTACATCTAATGCTTTCAGATTTTTACAGAGACTAAACATTGAATTCATTTCTTCAACGTTGGATGTGTTCAGATATTTTATCCCTTGGATCTCTTCCATAATACTATAACTACTGAACCACGAGGATGTCGTTTTAGGCCTAGCAGTAGCAAAAGACGCATCAAATATCGCCTTTGTGACCTTGGAACGCTTTTCATACCATCCAGGAGTTTTTCCACTTTCGTTCAGATCATAAGTCAAGCCTTGCCTACTAATTCGCTGGTTGTCACAATAGAATGACAATGACCCATCATTATAAACCGCATATGGTTCTACACCGCCAATCTCTTTGATATTAAAACCTCTCCAGCCATTCGTCTCTTTATACAAATTTACTGTTCCCTCTGGTACATATAAAATTGAAGTACTTGGTATGTAATCAAATGCATTGTTTATATCATATGGTTCCTGAATATAAGTTGTTACATAGCAATTACATGAACTACTTCGGTTGAGACTAAAAGCATAACGGCCAATAGAGGAGACACTGCTTCCTATAATTATTGAGGTCAATCCATTTTTATAGAAAGCATATTCCCCGATGGATTCCACACTATTATGCAATGTAACGGAGTTTATTCCGGTACAGCCATAAAAACTATACTTACCGATAGAAGTAATAGTATTGGGAATGACAAGATCTGTAATTTCTTCACCACTTAAAAAGATATGCTGTGCATAGTATAAAGGATTTGAAGGAAGACTTCCTTCATCAAACTCAATCTTACACCATGAGGCAAGATCGGAAATAATAACAGCTGTGAGACCTTTACATCCATAAAAAACATCAGAATGAATGTTAGACATACTATTGGGAATGGATACAGAGTTTAAATATTTTGCACCATAGAAAGCGTATTTGCTGATTGAAGTTACACCATTAGGAATTATTAAATCTGTAATTTCTTCACCATTTATACACAGATGTTGTGTATATAAAAGAGGATTACTTTGTGAATTTTCGAAATCAATCTTACACCATTTAGCAATATCTGAAATGTCAACTATGGTAAGGTTTTTACATTCCTCAAAAGCTTGTGCTTCTACAGTTTGTATACCACCACCAATGGTTAAAGACTTTATACCAGTACATTCCTTAAATGCATACCCACCAATAGTAGAAACACTGTTAGGGATAGTTACAGAAGTCAGGCCGCTTGCTCCATAAAAAGCATAGCTACTAATTGAGGTCACGCCATCTGGTATTTGTAAATCCTTCACTTCTTCATTATCAACATATAGATTGTGACCATAATAAAGCGGATAATCATTAAAATTTATATTACTCCATGCTGCTATGTCAGAAATAATAACCTTGTTCAGATTACTACATCCATAAAAGGCACTGGACTCAATTTGAGATAAACTACTGGGAAAAGCAACAGAGTTCAATCCACTCGCACCATAGAAAGCAAATTTGCTGATTGAAGTCACACCGTTTGGAATGACCAGATCTTTTACTTCTTCTCCATCTATATAAATGTTATGAGCATAGACTAATGGGTTACTTCTCATATCATTTTTTTCATATTTTTGGAATTCAATATTGCACCATGCACTAATATCGGTAATATTGACCCTTGTAAGATTGTCGCAACCTTCAAAAGCGTCATATCCAATAGATGTTACACCTTTACCCATTGTTATTGAGACAAGACTATTACAGCTACTGAAAGCGTGAGAGTCAATAGTTTTTACACTATTCGGTATTGTGACAGAAGATAAGCTGGTGCAATACTCAAAAGAGCCCCATCCTATAGATATTACACTATTTCCAATAGTGAGAGAAGTTAAATTGCTACACTCCCCGAAAGCATGGCCACCTATAGAAGTTACTTTGTTTCCAATAGTTACTTGAGACAGACCATCACATTTCTCGAAAGCACGTTCTCCAATAGAAGTAACATCGTTTCCGATAGTTACAGAAGAAAGACCGCCACATCCATAAAAAGCAATTGCATGTATGGAAGTTATATTATTTGGAATTATCAAATTTTTAACTTCATTTCCATTTAAGAAAAGATGGTGTGCATAATAAAGAGGATTAGATCTGAATGTTTCACTCCACGAATTCCAAATAACAAAGGAAATCTTACACCAAGCATCCAAGTCCGAAATATTTACCTTTGTCAAGCTTGTACAGTCTTGAAAAGCATCATAATCAATGCGATTAACACCACTGCCAATCGTTAATGATGTAAGATTGCTGCAACCCCAAAATGCTTCATAACCAATTGTAAGTATACTATTGGGGATTACTACGGAGGTTATACCTGTACATCCCTTAAAAGCTTCATTTGATATTTTTACAACAGGATAATAATCATCTCCTACTTGTATTTTGTCAGAAATAACTATATCTCCAGAATAGCCGTGATTAGATAGACCTACCACGCTAACAGTATTATCCCAGATTGAAATATCATACGAAAGATTACCAACATTCACTACATCACAAAATCCTAACAATGGTAGCGATACCAAAATTGAAATCAATAGACTTTTCTTCATATTTTAATATTTAGTTGATTAAATACAAAAAAGGCGTAGGTGTCTGTTTCTATGATTAGTAAAACGTCTTTCTCATAAAATAAGACCGCCAACTTCTGCCCCTAAAGGCTTACAAGCGATGGTGCAAAGATACGAATAATTCCCGAAACGACCAAACATTTCGGGAATTATTTGATGATTCGAGTAATAATCAGAGATCTTGAATCTCCTCTGTTGTCAGGCCTGTCACTTGGGAAATGACTTCAGTGGCAATACCGAGCTCTTTCATCTTTCGGCCATTCTCACGATTTGCTTCATGCTTTCCCTCTGAGCGACCTTCTGCACGACCTTCGGCAAGTCCTTCAGCACGACCTTCGGCACGTCCTTCTGCCAATCCCTTGTTGTAACGGGCCTCCAAGAAGCCCTTCTCGTCGGTGATGTTCATCCAGAACTTTTCGTAGGCATAGAGCTGGGCTTCGCTCATGGCAGATTTCTCCACAATACTCAAGGCCTTGCTCGTCAGTTCGTTCTCCAACAGCTCGGCAGGGGCATCCTCAGTACTTCCGCTGATTTCCGTCAGGAAGCGAAGCCACAACACGGCCATTTTCCTTTCGGCTATCGTCTTGGGCTTGAACTTTGGCAGTTCAACAAACACAAAACGAAGACCATCGATGATACGGTCGGAATGCTCAACATTCACTATGGCATAGTCGTGGTAGAACTCATCGGGACCGCTCTCGAAGCCCACGTCGTTAACCAGGTTCAGGCAATAAACGGGCTGGATCAGGTTATAGTCCTCACCCTTCTTCAACTGCCTGACCACAGCCTTCGAGGCGTTCAGAAGTACACGCTGACGGAAGAACTCGTTCCAATAGAGCTGCATCTCAACAATGAACTGCCGACCCTTCTCGTCCCTGCAGCGCACGTCGACCACACTGTCCTTCTTGCCGGGATTCTCAGGCACCATCTCCGGCGTCAGGTATTCCACACTGGTGATCTGGCCGTCGTCGTCAAGTGGCAACAGGGCATTGAGCAAGCTCATCACCAAGTCGGGATGCTCACCAAACACCAACTTAAAAGTCAGGTCTGCCTTTGGATCCAAATACTTACCACTCATACTGACGATTCCTTTCGATTCGTTCTTTTTGTAATTCTCCATAGTTGCTTAAATTTTTGATTGAACGCTGCAAAAGTACACAAAATTCCCGAAACGACCAAACGTTTCGGGAATTTTCTTATCAACAAGGTAAAGTCTATCGGACAATAATCTTCTTACCATTCTTGATGTAGAGGCCCTTGGTGAGATTATCCACGCGCTGGCCTTGGAGGTTGTAATAGACATCAGGTTCAATGGTATTGACAGGCCTACGGATGTTTGTCGTGCCCTCACCATTGCCTCCTGTACTGCCAAGCAGCTGGATACCTATCGTCTCACTGGTGCCGATGCTGTAACTGTTCAAGTCGGCTGAAATCTGAGAGGCTTCAGCACTGCGAGATGCCGCAGCGGGATTCACCTTCGGCATCTG
>JAEEOD010000206.1 GCA_016284115.1 Bacteroidaceae bacterium | reverse complement strand
CATGTACCAAAAGTCGGTCAACAAGGGCGAGGAATACCTTATTCCTGATAGTCGATTGTTCGACTTCGGCATTTATGCCACTGCTACGAAAAACATTGCTGACAACTGGACTCTCAATGGAGGTGTACGCTATGACCATCGTTACCTGCATGGTGATGCGTTAGAGGAGGAGGGGGCAATGCGCTTTGTGGATTTCAAGCGTAATTTCAATGGATTGACGGGCAGTATGGGTGCCATCTGGAATGTCAACGACCACTTTAACCTGCGTCTGAACCTGGCGCGTGGCTTCCGTACACCGAACATGAGTGAGTTGGCATCTAATGGTGTGCACGAGGGTTCTATTCGTTATGAGTTGGGCAACCAAAAGCTCAAGGCTGAGTATAGTCTGCAGGCTGACTTGGGACTGGATTTTACTTCCAGCTATGTCTCTGCTCAGTTGGCACTCTTTGCCAACCGCATCGACAACTATATTTTCACTCACCGATTGCCAATAGAGATTGAGGAGGGTTACCTGACCTATGCTTATATTCAGGGTGATGCCCGTTTGTTGGGCTTTGAGGCTGGCATCGACTTTCATCCTATCCACTCGATACATTTCTCTAATTCTTTCTCGTATGTGGATGCACAGTTGTTACATGCTGCACAGAATGCAAAATACTTGCCTTTCACACCAGCCCCTCGATGGTCATCTGAGCTGAAGTGGGAGTTGTTCCACCATACACACAGTACGGTCAGTACTCATGAGTCGCATGAATACCGTCATGCTCACCCTAAACAAGGACTGGCTCTGAATAATGCCTATGTAGCTGCTGGTCTCGACTGTTATTTGAAGCAGACACACGTCTATCGTGCTGATGATTCCGAGATGGTTACTCCTGGTTATGCATTGCTCAGTCTGTGGGCAGGCACTGATCTCCAACTGAAAGGAAAGAAGGTTGCCGAACTGTATCTCACAGCCGACAACCTGTTAAACAAAGCCTATCAGAGTCATCTGAGCCGACTGAAGTATGCCGACATGAATGTGGTGACTGGCAGACGTGGTGTCTATAATATGGGACGCAACATCACCTTCAAAATTGTGGTGCCGATAGATTTATAACAGATACTTATCATAATATTAAAAGAGTTCCTCCCTTGTCTATGGGGAGGAACTCTTAAACTTTATAACACACTCTTTTTTGTTTAATTATGCTTTCACGCCAATGATGGTAGCATAGGTCGGTTTCTTGTGATGAATCTCTGTTTGGATGAACCCTGCATCATCGAGCATCTTCTGTAGGTCTTCTGGCGAGTAGGCTGTCATGCCCTCAACTACATTCGTCCAAATTGAGTTTTCTTCAACAACTTCTATCATGATAGCAAAGCACCCTTCCGGCTTCAATACGCGACGCACCTCTTGCAGACATTGGGGCAGGTTAGGCCAGAAATAGACCGTCTCTACAGCCGTCACCACATCAAACATTCCATCGTCATAAGGTAGTTTCTCTGCAGAACCTTGGCAGATGAACACCTGTTTGTCGAGTACATCGGCATTTATTTTTTTCGCCTTCGCTACGCTCTCTTCTGATATGTCGATGCCATATATCTTTGCATCTTTGCTGCGCTTCAGTAATCGTTGTAAAGTAGCACCACCGCCACAGCCGATGTCGAGCATCGTCATCTGGTCATGGAAACTAAGGAGACTCAATCCCCAGTTCGTCAACGGAGCATGTCCGAAGTTCATGAAACGTAGCATCATACGTCCCATCCATCCTTTTGGATGGGCACAATTAGTAAATAATGATTTTAAGATGTTTGCCATAGTCGTATGTTATTGGTTACGACTGCAAAGGTATCGTGGATAAACAGAGGTTGCAATACCTAAAACAGAGCATTTTTGCATTACAACTCACAACTTGTGTGAAAGGCAGCATCGACGTTACCCTATTATTGTTTTCAACTCTTGATGTTTCTCCTGAACGCCTTTCTACATCTGTTGATGCCTAATACAATGCCAGTAGCCGAAATGGTGGCGCCACCTAACATGAGTATCCAAATAAGCGTCTTGCGCAATGTGGGGTAACTGTTCAGGAAACCAATGCGTAGGCGATGCAGGGCTGTATAAGCCCAGTAGTTGAGGCGTGAAGAGGGGTCTACATGGCGTACTGATGCATCACGTGGGTTCATGTAGAATACGCTGTTGTCTCGGTTATTGGCAGTAATCTTCCACACAGGCAACAGCTTGTCGGTGTCAATGACACTACGTGCACGATAGTAGGTCTCGAAGTGATCCAGCTCTTCCACTTGCAGGTCGATGTGCTTGTTCATCGTGGTACTGTCAGTCTTGAAGAAGTTCTCTACATAGCCTAAGAGCTCATCACGAGAAATATTCAATGGCCTCACCTCACTAACTTGTGCATCAATATAGAATACATCATCAGGGGTAGTTACCGTATAATATGGATGCTCACGCAGATGACTCCATTGCAGTAACTGTGCCTCAGGATAGGCTGCTACCACTTTACGATAGTCTAAGATGTAAGTAGTGGGTTGCGGTGCAGCCTCCTGCATATAGCGAGCCGGATTGTTCTGCAAGTGTGAATGCGTAATCCAAGAGGGGAGAGGCATCATCGACATCATGCCACTAAATACAAAAGTAAGGGCAAAGGTGCCGAACACCAAACCAGCTACATGGTGCCAGCGATACCATTTCTTTTTATAAGGGGTAATGCCACTATTATGATTCTTGCGGTGTTGTCTCCAACGTGCTATGCCTAACCATAAGCCCAGAATCACCATGATGCAGCCTGCACCAGAGAGATAAATCACTACATCGCTCCATAGCTCCACATCCTGTCGAAGTTGATAGAAATATATCCAGTGAGGGATGGCTCCCAACCAAGCCCAGAATCGTTCAGAGCGGGTTGTATATTGCAGTATACGTCCTGTAACAGAGCCTTGGTAAAGCTGGTGATGCTCGGTATCGTCAAAGTGATAGCGATAGAAAGGCAACTCAGTCTTCATGGAGCCGAAAGGTGTCCATTGGTCTAATTTATACAAGGTATCTATGCGTGACACTGCAGCCTTGTTCCAACTTGCTACTACATTTGCCATATAGTCGGGCTCAGTCATACCATGCAAAACCTGTGTACTGTCAGCCATCAAGGTATAGAGAGAATCTTGTGCTTGCCATTTGAAATAGGTCTGCCCTAAGTAACGCTCCATGCGCAAAGTATTGGCTGATTTGCCCTCTACCTTTGTCTGCAAGTCTTCTATGGATGGAAGGTCGGTGGAAGCACCCAATGCCTCCAAATGCTCTACGCGGTCGCCTTCATATACACGTGGCAAACGGTGGTACATCATCACTATTCCTGACAAGAACCACATCAGGAAAAATACACATAATATCCAGCCCATTAGTCGATGGATATTCATTACCCAATTTGTCAATTTGATTTTCATAGTTTATTGTTCGTATTGGCTCTACAAAGGTACACTATATGTGGGATTATCGAAAAAGGTGGCGGCTATGTCTGTCACAGACACAAGCCGCCTTATCACACATGAGTGTACAATGGTAGAAAAGAAAAAATTAATTACAATTCAATTTTACAATAGTCCATGGCTTCCTAATACTATCAGCATCAGGTAGCCCAGTACCAAACCGATGATACCCATAATCAATCCAGCTTTCATCATGTCTTTCTGACTGATAAAGCCAGTTGAATGTGCCATAGCATTAGGAGGTGTACTGATAGGTAACAGCATTGCCATAGATGAGCTGAGGGTAATATCTATCAACAAGGTAGAGATGCCACCCAGGTGATCCAGTTGGTCGCCCATACTGGTACCTACAATCGCCAAGATAGGCACCAACAACGTGGCCGTAGCCGTGTTGCTGATGAAGTTGGACAGGATGTAGCACAGTAAGCCAGAGCCAATGATGATAGCCAAAGCAGGCCATGTGTCAAATGGGATAGCATTAATAAGGTGCATAGCCAAGCCCGACTCCTCGAGTGCCACACCCAAGGCAAAACCGCCTGCCACCATCCACAGCACGCTCCAGTTCAGCTCTTCCAAGTCACGCTTGCCAATGATGCCCGTCAAGGCAAACACTGCCACAGGTATCATGGCCACCGCATTGGCATTCACACCCGTATATTTATCGAGCACCCACATGCTAACTGTTACGCAGAAAGTGATATACACCACCCAGTCGCGCCAGCTCTGCTTGTGCTCGTGCTGAATGTTCAGCACAATCTTCTTCTGTTTGAAGGGGAAAATATTGAGTAACAATACCCAGGCAATGAGCAATATTACAATGACGAAGGGGAACATCACCATCATCCATTCACCGAAACCGATGTTCAGGTTCAATCCATCGGGATTGTTCAGATATCGAAGGGCGATAGCATTAGGAGGTGTACCGATAGGTGTACCGATACCACCCAGGTTGGCTGCTATAGGGATAGACATTGCTAAAGCAATTTTACCTTTTCCATCCGCTGGTAATGACTTCATCACAGGGGTCAGGAAGGTAAGCATCATAGCAGCTGTAGCGGTGTTACTGATGAACATTGAGAACCAAGCCGTAAGGAGGATGAAGCCCAATAACACAAAACGACTCTGTGTGCCGAAAGGCTTGAGCATCACCTTGGCCAAGGTCGCATCCAGTCCGCTCTTCGAGGTAGCGATAGCCATGATGAAACCACCGATGAACAACATGATGATGGGGTCGGAGAAACTGTTTAGAATTGATTTATAGTGGATAAATTCACCCAATGACTGGTTGGGTAGGTCATTCCTCATGAACCACAGTGAACTGTCGCTGCATGTCAATAGCAGTAGCACCACTATACCCATTGAGGTGGTCCATGCTGGAACAGGCTCCAAGAGCCACATCAGCGTGGCAAATACAAAGATGGCAATTACTCGTTGCTCTACTAGTGTGAGTCCGGGAACACCCAATGCTTCGGCTGGTAAAAACAACATGGTGAAAGTGGCTGCAATGATAATAAGCAGCTTGATGGCAGTAACAGAGAGACGGAATTTAAAACTCCTACGTTCTCTACGTTGGCGCTTCCATGCTTGATACTGCTCAAACATGTCGAAGCCATGAAAGTTTTTAAACATAAAAACAGTACATGTAATAGAAAAACATCATTTTCGTACTACACGCCTAACCCACGAGGCGGATAGCCTTTAATGAATGGCAGGTCTTCTGACTGACTCACTTTCTGACGCCTTCCCAACCTTTCATCGCTGATAGGTCAGTGGCAAGTAGCATGTGCCAGAAAGCATAACGAGCTTCACAGCAGCGGGACTGTCCAGGACTTTCACCTGATTCCCTTTTAATCCGAAGCAGCGAAATGCCACTACGGAACCATTTCAGAATGCAAAATTATATTAAATAGATTTTTAATCAAAAAAAATCTTGTTTTTTTTCTCACAAACTACCGCCAATACCTAGAAAAGGTGAAATGGATGTCATGTATTTTACCAAAAGTTAGGTATTTCCTACTATTTAGATTATATCTACTTTTGCAGCAAATAAATAACGTGCAATTATGTATAGAATCTTTACCTTTTGTATATTGGCTCTTCTGTCGTTGACAACTGTTGAGGCACAGGATGGAAAGAGTAATGAATATCAGTCGGTTACTTCTGAATACAGCGGCGACTGGCGATTCCGTTTCGGTGGCTATGGTGAGATGTATGCCAGTTGGAAGGACTATGGTCTGAACCGTTGGAATGGATCTACCGTAGGCAACAGCAAGAAGAACCATGCAGAGATTGCCATACCTCGTTTTGTGTTGGCTCTTGACTACAAACTGTCGTCCAAGTGGATTTTGGGTGCAGAGATAGAGTTTGAGTCGGGTGGTGTAGGTACTGCTTACGAACTGGAAACTGGCACAGGCAGTGAGAATGGCGAGTATGAGCAGGAGTTCGAGAAAGGTGGCGAGGTAGCACTGGAGCAGTTTCATATCACTCGTCTTATCACACGCGAATTTAATGTACGAGCAGGACACTTGGTACTGCCTGTAGGTTTGACCAATGCACACCATGAGCCAGTCAATTTCTTCGGCACTACACGTCCCGAGGGTGAGACTACCATCTTCCCATCTACCTGGCACGAGACTGGCATTTCTTTCTTCGGTACCGTTGGCAAGGGCTATGGTACTTTCAACTACCAGGCTATGGTAGTGGCAGGCTTGAATCCCAATGGTTTCAGTAAGTACACTTGGGTGAAGGGTGGTCGACAGAACCTCTTTGAGCTGGACAACTTTACTTCACCTGCATGGATCGCACGACTGGACTATGTAGGTGTGCCGGGCCTACGCATCGGAGGCTCATTCTATTTCATCAACGACGCAGGTGGTAATGCTGACAAACTGAATACCTATACTTCTTTGGGTAAGATTCCTGTACGTATCTGGAATATCGATGGAGAATATACGCATAAGTATTTCATTATTAGAGGTAATTTCATCAGTGGTCATGTGGGCAAAGCTGCAGGTATCACCCGTATTAACAACAGTTATTCCAAATTATCACCCTATAGCCGTAAGGCACCTTTCGCCTCTGGAGCACTTACCTATAGTGCCGATTTGGGTGTAAGGGTGAAATCGCTGGTGAAGAATGAGAAGTTTCCAGACGTGATTCCTTTCGCTCACTATGAGTATTACAACCCTCATCAGGTAATGGATGACGGACAGACAGCCGATGAGCGTTGTCAGGTGAGTATGTGGCGCATGGGTTTGAACTGGAAGCCTCTGCCTAACTTGGTAGTAAAGGCCGACTTTACCACCCGTCAGATTGGTACGCAGAAAGTGTTTGGCACCACACGCTTCAATAGCGAAAATGAGTTTAATATCGGCATTGCGTATGCTGGTTGGTTTTTTAGTAAATAATTATAAATTTATTGATATGAAGAGATTAGTTTACAGTTTGATGGCTTGTGCCGTTGCATTTACGTTTGCCGCTTGCGGTAGTGGCAAGAATGACCCTGCACCAACTCCAA
>JAEEOD010000205.1 GCA_016284115.1 Bacteroidaceae bacterium | reverse complement strand
ACTTGCCGTCAGGACTGATTACAGCACCACGATCGTTGGCACCAGGAGTACGGGTGATGTTCTTTACCACGCCTTGTTTAGCAGGGATGTCAAACACCTCACCACGAGCGGTTACAGCCAGACGATTACCATCGGATGATACGCTAGCAGCAGTGATGTTCTCTGATACATCACGGTATTCCTTACGTCCGTAGATATTGTCAGAAGTCAGGCTGATACTGATTTTTGTACTCTGACGTGTCTTTGGATCAAGTTTATAGAGGTAGCCACCTTTTTCATAAACAATAATCTGACCGTTGGTGCTTGGGAACTTCACATCGAAGTCTGTGTAATTGGTCACTTTCTCGGTCTGCTTGGTCTGTGTGTTGTACACAAAGATGTTCATAGTCATGTCGCGGTCGGAGATGAAGAAAATCTCATCGCCAATCCACATAGGCATGATATCCTGTGCGTCATTGTTGGTAATGTTCGTCACGCTCTTGGCTTGTGGGTCATAGATCCAGATATCATCGGCCATACCACCGCGGTAGTATTTCCAAGTACGGAATTCACGCATTACGCGATTGTAAGCCAGTTTCTTACCATCAGGAGAGTAACTGCAGAAGCCACCCTCTGGCAAAGGAATCTGCTCGCTCATGCCACCTTCATTGGAGATGGTCCATAGCTTGCCATCGAAACCGTCGCCGATGCGGTTACGATATACTACGCTCTTTCCATCAGGTGTCCAGGTGAGCACCATGTTGTTAGGACCCATACGGTCTCCCAGGTCGTCACGTGAGTTAGTGGAAGTGAAAGTAAGGCGCTTTGGTTCACCACCGTTCTTTGAAATGAGATATACTTCACGGTTGCCATCATATTCGCCAGTGAAGGCAATAGATTGTCCATCAGGTGAATAGCGAGCAAACATTTCGTAGCCAATGTGTGAGGTCAAACGGGTTGCCTCACCACCATTGATAGATGCCTTGAACAGGTCGCCTCCATAGGAGAACACTAATTCCTGACCGTTTGTGGAAGGGACACGAAGCAGTCTGCCTTCATCGGCATAGCTGTTCAATGCTGTTCCCGCCATCAGCAGAGATAACAAAAAAAACTTGTTCATAATACTATTTTGGTTGATTGTTGAATTCGTGATACAAATATACGAACTATAATTAAGAAAAGATAGGTGGGATCATAAAAAAGTTACAAATGAAAACAAAAATCCCCCTCTATGAGGAGGGGGATGAATATTGAATACTTGTTTTATTCAATAGCGTAAACGCCTTTTTTGCTAACATCTACTTTTGATGGATTACCTTTGTAACCTATGCTGCCGCTACCTGCCCTAGATGCCTCGATAGACTTGCTGGCATAGCAGGTGATATCGCCACTGCCAGAGGTGTTGGCTATAACATCCTCAGCTAGCAAGTCGCTAGCAGCGATATCGCCACTGCCAGCAATGAAATATTTGGCTCTTAGAGTCTTACCTTTCAATCTGATGTCTCCACTTCCGGAAATATTGGCCTTTACATTGTTGACGCTGATATTGCCCAGGCCAATGTCACCAGAACCTGCGATAGAAACCGACAAGTCATTGCTTTGTAAATTGTCACTATTGATATCACCGCTACCAGAGATACTTACATCCATATTGCCTGAGCAATTGACATTGTTGCAATCCATGTCGCCAGAACCTGTAATGCTCAACTTCAGGTTGTCTGTAGTCAGTCCGTTCATCAGTTTAAAATCACCAGAGCCAGTGATATTCATCGCTTTCAATGAAGCTGCATTGACAGTATAATCAAGTTTCTTGAGGTAGTTTACACTATAGCCTTTCTTGATTCTGAGGCATAGGGTGTTGTTCTCAACATACACGTCCAGGATCTCAGCTACATTGTCGGAGGTAACTACAGAGACAGCTGGTGCACCAGGTTGCTGGGTGAAATATACGGTACCACTACCAACCAAATTAATCTTGTCGAAGTCAGATACCTTGATTTCTTTAGTCACATAGTTTTCGCTGGCCTTTACACGAATGGTATTTACGCCATCTACTACCATACTACATGCTGTTATGCTAATGCCCAGCATCATTGAAGCAAAAATTGTTGTCAGTTTTTTCATAATCTTAAGTCGTTTTATTGTTTATTTTATGTGTTAGACGTATGAAGGTTCCAAAAAGTTGCAGTTATTGCAAAACTTTTTTTGGATATTGCATCGTTACGCAATGTAATGAACCATGCTGCTTAATGAGGGCACGGCAATCGATACCTATTATTTCTTTGTTAGGGAAGGCTGTTTGCAATATTTCCTTGGTCCGCTTGTCGTTGACGGGTTGGTTGTAAGTAGGGTAGAGCACCTGCTGGTTGAGGATAAGGAAGTTGGCATAGGTGGCTGGTAATCGTTCACCCTCAAATTCAATTCTGTCTGCCATAGGTAAAGGCAACAATTTGTATGGCTTGCCGGTAGAGGTGACGAAAGTTTTCAGCTGTTCCTCCATCTTGGCGAGTTCGTTGTAATGCTCATCAGATGGGTCATCACATTTCACATAGGCAATGGTATCGGGACTACAGAAACGCGCTAAGGTGTCAATATGACTGTCGGTATCGTCACCACTGAGGTAACCATGGTCGAGCCATAGAATACGGTTGATATGCAGGGCTGGCTTGAGATACTCCTCAATATCTACCTTATTCATTCTGGGGTTTCTGTTGGGATTCAGTAAACAGGCAGAAGTGGTAAACAAGGTGCCCATGCCATCACTCTCAATAGACCCTCCTTCCAGTACAAAATCCAGGTGACTAACATACTTGCCATGAAGGAATTCATATTCCACCGCTTGGCGTGTCACAGCATTGTCCTTCTCTGCAGCAAACTTATTGCCCCACCCGTTGAAGCAGAAATCCAAGAGTTGTGGACCTTGTGGGTCGGTTAGTGTGATAGCACCATGATCACGAGCCCAAGTGTCGTTGGTGTCACAACGCATGAAACGTACATTGCGCATCAACACTTTAGCTTGCGTGAGTTGCATCTGTACCTTCTGAGGCTCTGGGGTAACAATTAGCAGTAGCTCATAACGGGCTATCTCTTTGGCTATCTGTACAAAACAAGCGGATACTTCATCGAGCATAAGCGCCCAGTCTGTACCTGCATGAGGCCATGTGAGTTGAACACCGCTTTGCTCTGCCCATTCGGCAGGCAGGGTAGGACTACTCTGCTCCACTACCAGCTCGGTGAAACGTGAGGCATC
>JAEEOD010000204.1 GCA_016284115.1 Bacteroidaceae bacterium | reverse complement strand
TACGACGATACTCTCCATCACCATTGTCATAGAGTTCAACTTGTCCTCAATCTCCTCAGGATAGATGTTTTGTCCATTGGGACCAAGAAGCATATTCTTCTTGCGACCTTTGATGAAAAGGTTACCCTTAGCATCAAGGATGCCCAGATCGCCTGTATGATACCATCCATCAGCATCAAGGGCTTCGGCTGTGGCCTCTGGATTCTTATAGTAACCCAGCATAACGTTCTTACCACGTGTAAGTATTTCGCCTGGGATGTGTTGTGGGTCATTACTGTCAATTTTGACCTCCATGTTGACTACAGCCCTTCCGCAAGAGCCTGGAACAAAGGATTTCCAGTCGGAGAAAGTGATGATAGGTGCACACTCAGTAGCTCCATAGCCTACGGTGATGGGGAAATTGAAGCTATGTAAGAAACTCTCAACTTCCTGATTAAGAGCAGCACCGCCAACAATGCATTCGTACATATTACCACCAAAAGCCTTCAGAACTTGTTTCTTGATCTGGCGCCTGATGAAGAAGCCAATGAGGGGCCAATTCATGAATTTAGCTGCCTTACTGGACATGACACTCTTCATAATCTTCTTCCTGGTAATCTTCTCAATGATGAGTGGCACAGCAACTATCACGCGGGGTTTGACTGCTTGGAAAGCTGCAGCTATCACTTGAGGCGTGGGCATCTGAGTGAGGAAGAATATGTGACAACCATTAAGGAACGCATAGAGAAACTCGAACATGAGACCATACATATGGGCCATGGGGAGCATAGAGAGAATGTTGCAGTTGATGGTCTTACGTCCCAACACTCCGTCGGCAAACTCATAGTTGCTATCGAAAGCGCGATAAGGCAACATAACGCCTTTAGAGAATCCTGTAGTTCCACTGGTGTAGTTGATCATCATCATATCGTTCTCAGATGATTCTGGCTGAAATTTCAGCTGATTTGGAGAGACGGGACTACTGTTTGCAAAAATATCTCTAATGTTAAAGACAGCAGGTGATCCAATGACGGTAGAGAAATCTGTAAGACGAAGGATGGCAAGGAGATCGGGCATCTGCGTTGGCTCGATGCGCTTAAGTATCTGGTCTGATACGAAGAGAATACGCGACTCACTATGGGTGACGATGTGATGTATTTGCTCAGGTAAGAAGTCGGGCAATATGGGAACTACTACGGCACCATAGGTAACAGTAGCGAGAAATGTGATTCCCCAACGGGCACTGTTGGTGCCACAGAGGGCAATCTTGTCGCCCCGTTGAATACCGGCATTCTGAAACATCGCATGAAGCTGGATTATCAGTTGAGCTACATCGGCATAGCGGTAAGTGCCTGCATTTAAATCGGTCAGTACAGGTTGTTCCCAATGGGAAACTATAGATTTCTCTATCTCCTTAATCATCTGCTTAATGGTTTATAAGTTGTTGTTGTAAACTTCCAGTATTTTCTTTCGTATGATGATCTCATATTTTGCCTGAACGGCATCTTCACGTGACTTACGCAGTCGTTGATTAGCCTGGGTAAGATCGTAGATGGTACTGCGACCTGCCTCGAACTTGTCTTGCTCATAAGCACTGGAGAGCAAGCTGGCCTCTTCTGATTTCTTGGCAGAGAGGTATTTGCTCTGGGCATTCAATGCATTATAGTAGGCTTGGTCAATCTCTTTGCGCAGTTGTTGACGAGAGTCTTCCAATGCCAACTGACTCTTAGTTAAAGTCATCTTAGCCTTGCGGATATTGTTGCGCGTATAGAAGCGGTTGAATACAGGAACTGTGAGGTGCAATCCTACCACCTCGCTCCTATTTTTCCACATCTGAGATGCAAAACCATTGGAATGAGACACATGGAAGAGGTTCAGGTAGTAGGTGTTCATAGAAGCCCTGAAATCCACTTTCGGATAGTAGTCGGAACGAGCAGTAGCAATATCGTAACGGCTTTTCTCCACCTGGGCCTTACCAGCAACGAT
The DNA here is from genome assembly GCA_016284115.1 of Bacteroidaceae bacterium. The sequence goes on along the minus strand of JAEEOD010000204.1, from coordinate 3,234 downwards.
AGAGGGGAAATGTTCCACAGTATCGTCACCATCAGCCAGTGGATTGCTGATAGGTGCTTCAAGAAGTGCCTCGTCTGCCATATCGGCGATCTCAAAGCCCTCAACAGTGTCGAGGTTCAGCAACTGTGAGAGGGTGAGCAAGGCAATCTTGTATCTGCCTTGTGCCTCTGTAAGTTCATATTCATCAGCAGCTAACTGTGCTTCGGCATCGGCTAAGTCACTTTTTGGATTACGGCCGTCATCAACAAGCGTCTTGGTCTTCTCGCAAAGATGGCGACTGGTTTCCACTTGCGCTTGAGCAACTTCCATCATGCCTTTCTCATAGAGAACCTGCAGGTAATAGGTAGCAATCTGAATGGCCAACGACTTGCGGGCATAGTCGAGCGAAGCAGTGGCCTGCTGTACGGCCCAATGAGCGGAACGCTTCTGATTCTTCTGGCGGAAACCGTCGAAGATGGGCATCTGAGCATCTACGGTAGCGTTGGTATATGACAGGTCGCCATTGATGGGTTCTGATGAAGAAGGCATGGTGCCTGTCGATGCCAAAGCATTGCCGAAGCTGAAACGTTGAGCAGCAGACAAACTAACAGACGGCAACCAGTCGTTCTTGGCAGTGTTCAACTCGTTTTTCTGCAAATCGATGTCAACGGCCTTCTGTTGAATATCGATATTATGGTCTATGGCATACTGGATACACTCCTCGTAGGTCCATACATGCTGTGCTTTGGCAATTGAGAATTGACAAAGGATAATGATCAGCACCTTGAGAGTTATGAGTTTCTTCATAGTCTTATTTCTTTATTCCTCTGAGTATATCACTGGCTTTCACACCGCTCTTCAGTTCTACATATAATCCGTCGGAAATACCGATGCTGACCTCACGACGATCAAATTTCTGGTTCTCTACATCTTTAGGATTGGAGGTAAGGACATAGACATAGGTCTTGTTGTCGGCAAACTCAATGGCTGTTTCGTCGCAAGAAAGTACGTTCTCCGCCTTTGCTATTACAATGTTGGCATTAGCACTATAGCCTGATCGGATATTGACATTGCTCGGAATATGGGCGGAGGCTTTCAGCTCAAACATCTTGGCTCCGTTTTGCATTTCACCTTCAGGAGCAATATAGTCGAGGGTTGCCGGAATCTTTACATCCTGCATAGAACCCAACGTGAGTTCAAGCTCCATGCCTTGCTGCAACTTAGCTACCTCTGTCTCATCTATAAAACCTCGGAAGATAATGTCTCCCATATCGGCAATTTTGGCAACGGTGGAACCTTCAGTAAAGGCACTGGTTCCTGAGACTGATGAACCTACTTTAACAGGCACGTTGAGCACCAGTCCGCTAATAGTGGAGCGAAGACTGGTAATGTTGACACTACCAGAACGACTTGACTGTCCCTGGGTGATAACCTCCACCTGTGTCTGAGCTGCCATTACGTTCTCTTTTGCAGATGCCAACTTGGCCTCCTTCATCTCAAACTCCTCACGACTCACCACGCCTTTGTCGTATAATCCTTTTATACGGTCGTATTCACGTTGCTCCTCATTGAGTGAGATACGTGCTGACTCTACTTGACTCATGGCCTGATTGAGTTGTGCCATATCAGGAATAATCTTGATGGTGGCTATAATGTCGCCCACCTTGACGTAGTCGCCCGGCAGAACCCGCAACTGACTGATGACACCAGTTGCCAAAGGCTTCACCTCTACCTGGTTACGGGCTTCAACACTTCCCGTAGCCGTAACACGCTTCACGATGTCGCGTTGTTCGGGAGTAACGAGTTCATAGACTACAGGAGCAGGTTGTGACTGCTTCCACAGGAAATAGAATGTGTAAATGATAAAAAGCCCAACCAGGCTCCATCCTGCAATTTTCAAAACCTTCTTCATATATTTATCAATTTTCAATTATCTATTATATGTTAACGCATAGCGTACTATTCTTATTCTTCCCTTAATGCCTCAATGGCCTTGATAGCAAGTGCCCGCTTCGCAGGTAGCCATCCTGCAAAAAGTCCGCCCATCACAAGGATGAAGAGAGCCGCAATAGCTGCAACGAAAGGCACATGGGGATTGGAGAAAAAGCCTCCATCGCCCAATGATGCTGCAGTTGCTTTGTTGATGGCAGTGAGCACCCATAGTCCGGCCGTAATACCTACAATACCTGCAGCCAGAGTGAGCATCATACTCTCGCAAACGATCTGCTTAATGATGGTCATCGGTTCAGCTCCTAAAGCTCGACGAACACCAATTTCCTGTGTACGTTCCTTGACGGTTACCATCATAATATTACTGATGCCGATAAGCCCTGCCAAAAGGGTTCCCAATCCCACGAGCCATACCAAGGCGTTGATACCACTAAGCATAACATCAAACTGGTTCAATTGGCTCTTGAGGTCAATAGTTGAAAGGGCGATGTCGTCATCAGGATGAATTTGATGGCGGCTACGGATTACCTTTGCCACCTGCTCCGTATACTCCTCCGATGGGAACTTATCGTCGAATACGAGGAATAGACAATCTGTCTTTCCTGACTGATTATATACCTGTTGTGCAGTAGTGACGGGCAGAAAAACGCTATTCGATTCGTTTGGTCCCAAATTGACCAAAGCATTGGTCTTTTTCGTGATACCAATAATCTGGTAAGACACATCGCCAATCCTGACTTCACGTCCAACAGAATTGGCAACGGAAGCGAACAGCTTCTTAGCCAAATCTTCGCCCACTACACACACTTTCCTGCGCTCATTGATGTCGAAACCATTGATGTAACGTCCAGCAACGATTTTCTGAGGCGAGAGCATGCTGTAAGCAGCAGAGACACCAGCTACGGCAGCTTCGTCATTGCCTTCCTCAGAGACGATAGTCTGTATGCTATTCTTATCGGGAACATACATCAGACAGATAGCATCCTTCATAGCTCCAGGGAACTGACTTTGGATAGCGGCAATGTCACCCTCGTCCATATTCCATGCTCTATCGCGCTCTAATCCCATATATGGTATGCTGGTCAGATTGCAAATATACGCCATACTATTGGACGGCATTTGTTCCAATTGTCCAACAAGTCCTCCTTTGAAGCCCATACCAGCTCCAATGAGAATCATCAACATGAACAATCCCCAGAAGACACCGAAAGCGGTCATAAGACTGCGCCACTTCTGCTTCTTGATGGTTTGCAGAACTTCCTGCCAAAAATCACTGTCAAACATATATTATAATTATCTTTTCTA
>JAEEOD010000203.1 GCA_016284115.1 Bacteroidaceae bacterium | reverse complement strand
GTTTCCCAGAATGAAATCTGTTAGATTCATACTGGTGGAGACAGCCTCATGGCTGAGGTGATAAAAGTGGTGGGCTCTCAGGTGTACGTTCAGGTGTTTGAAAGCACACGTGGACTGAAAGTTGGAGCCCAAGCTGATTTTACCGGCCACATGCTTGAAGTAACATTGGGACCGGGCATGCTCTCAAAGAATTATGATGGTCTGCAGAATGACCTCGACAAGATGGAGGGCGTATTCTTGAAACGCGGACAATACACCTATCCGCTCGACAAGGAAAGGATATGGCATTTCGTGCCATTGGCAAAGGTGGGTGATAAAGTAAAGGCTTCTTATTGGCTAGGCCAGGTAGAGGAGAATCATCAGCCATTGAAGATCATGGTACCTTTCCAGCAGCAAGGTGAATGCACCGTTAAGTCTATTGTAGCCGAGGGCGACTATACCATCGAAGATGTTATAGCAGTACTTGAAGATGCTGAAGGCAATGAGGTGAAAGTCAATATGATTCAGAAGTGGCCTGTAAAGGTGGCTATGACCAACTATTTAGAAAAACCTCGTCCTTTCCGTTTGCTTGAAACAGGTGTGCGTGTCATTGATACCCTCGATCCCATTACCGAAGGTGGTACGGGCTTTATTCCCGGACCTTTTGGTACGGGTAAGACTGTGTTGCAGCATGCCATTTCTAAACAGGCAGAAGCAGACATTGTGATTATCGCAGCCTGCGGTGAGCGTGCTAACGAGGTGGTGGAGATCTTTACCGAGTTCCCAGAATTGGTGGATCCACATACTGGTCGAAAGTTGATGGAACGTACCATCATCATTGCTAATACCTCTAACATGCCTGTAGCTGCCCGTGAGGCATCAGTGTATACTGCAATGACCTTAGGTGAATACTACCGCAGTATGGGTTTGAAGGTGTTACTGATGGCCGACTCTACTTCCCGTTGGGCACAAGCTTTGCGTGAGATGTCCAACCGTATGGAAGAATTGCCTGGACCAGATGCATTCCCAATGGACTTGTCATCCATCATCTCCAATTTCTATGGTCGTTGCGGCTACGTGAAGCTATTTAACGGTAATACAGGTTCTATCACCTTTATTGGTACTGTATCACCAGCTGGTGGTAACTTGAAGGAGCCTGTGACTGAGAATACCAAGAAGGTAGCTCGTTGCTTCTACGCTTTGGAGCAGGATCGTGCAGATCGTAAGCGCTATCCAGCAATTAACCCGATTGATTCTTATTCAAAATATGTAGAGTATCCTGAATTCCAGGAATATATCGCAAAGCGTATCGAACCAACTTGGCTCGACAAGGTGAATGAGTTGAAGACTCGTTTGCAGCGTGGTAAGGAAATCTCCGAGCAGATCAATATCTTGGGTGATGATGGTGTGCCAGTAGAATACCATGTAACATTCTGGAAGGCAGAGCTTATAGACTTTGTTATTCTACAGCAGGACGCATTCGATGAAATAGATGCTGTTACACCACTCGAACGTCAGGAAGAAATTATGAACCTGGTAATCGACATCTGCCACACTGAGTTTAAGTTTGAGGTATTCAACGAAGTAATGGATTACTTCAAACGCATGATCAATATAGGCAAGCAGATGAACTACGCACCGTTCAAGTCGGAAAAATACTACGACTATAAGGAGCAGATGATGGATTTGCTGAAGGAACGTGCCATCAGTGAAAGCGTATCAAAATTGTTAAAATAAACAAGGAGAAGAAAAATGGCAACTAAAGCATTTCAAAAGATATATACAAAGGTGACTCAGATTACCAAGGCTACGCTTTCGTTGAAAGCTACTGACGTTGGTTATGATGAGCTTGCTACGGTAAATGGCAAGCTAGCCCAGGTGGTTAAGATTGCCGATGACGAGGTTACGCTGCAGGTATTTGAGGGTACTCAAGGTATTCCTACCGATGCAGAAGTAGTTTTCCTCGGTAAGTCGCCTACACTGAAGGTTAGCGACCAATTGGCTGGCCGTTTCTTCAATGCATTTGGTGAACCTATCGATGGTGGTCCAGAAATCGAAGGTACAGAAGTGGCAATTGGCGGTCCGTCAGTGAACCCTGTACGTCGTAAACAGCCATCTGAACTGATTGCAACAGGTATTGCTGGTATTGACTTGAACAATACATTGGTATCCGGGCAGAAGATTCCATTCTTCGCTGACCCAGACCAGCCTTTTAACCAGGTAATGGCATTGGTGGCGATGCGTGCTAAGGCGGATAAGATTATCCTGGGTGGTATGGGTATGACCAACGACGACTACCTGTTCTTCAAGAACGTGTTCTCTAACGCTGGTGCACTGAACCGTATCATCAGTTTCATGAACACCACTGAGGACCCACCAGTAGAACGTTTGCTGGTACCTGACATGGCTTTGACTGCAGCAGAATATTTTGCAGTTCAGAAGAATGAAGCTGTGTTGGTGCTGCTTACCGATATGACCTCTTATTCAGATGCGTTGGCAATTGTGTCCAACCGTATGGACCAGATTCCTTCAAAAGACTCAATGCCTGGTTCACTGTACTCCGACTTGGCCAAGATTTACGAGAAGGCAGTGCAGTTCCCAACAGGTGGTTCAATCACCATTATCGCAGTGACTACCCTTTCTGGTGGCGATATTACTCACGCAGTGCCTGATAACACCGGTTACATTACTGAGGGTCAGTTGTTCTTGCGTCGTGATAGTGACATCGGTAAGGTTATCGTCGATCCATTCCGCTCACTGTCACGTCTGAAACAAAACGTAAGTGGCAAGAAGACCCGTAAGGACCATCCGCAGGTGATGAATGCAGCTGTACGACTCTATGCCGATGCAGCTAATGCTAAGACTAAGATGGAGAATGGTTTCGATCTTACCGACTACGATGAACGTACATTGGCGTTTGCTAAAGATTATTCAGACAAGTTGTTGGCTATTGACGTGAATCTTGATACCACTGAGATGCTTGACGTGACATGGGGATTGTTTGGCAAGTATTTCCGTCCGGAAGAGGTGAATATCAAGAAAGAATTCGTTGACCAGCACTGGCCAAAGTAATTAACTAATACGTAGAAAAAAGTGGCTATTAAGTTTCAATATAACAAGACCTCGCTTCAGCAGTTGGAGAAACAGCTGAAAGTGCGTCAGCGTACCCTTCCTATTATCAAGAATAAGGAGAGTGCCTTGCGCATGGAAGTCAAGCGTTGCAAAGACGATGCTGTAAAACTGGAAGAGGGGTTAGAAAAAGGAATTCAAGCTTACGAGGCCATGTTCGCTCTTTGGAGTGAGTTTGATGCATCTCTCATTAGCGTGAAGGATGTACAGCTCTCTGTCAAGAAAATTGCCGGTGTACGAGTACCTGTATTAGACAGTGTAGATTTTGAGACGAAGAAATACAGTATGTTCAACATGCCGAAATGGTATGCCGACGGTGTTACCCTCTTGACAGGCCTGGCCAAGACAGCCATCGAAAGAGAATTTGTTGTTGCAAAGTTAAATCTGCTCGAGCATGCACGTAAGAAGACCACCCAGAAAGTGAACCTCTTCGAAAAGGTGCAGATTCCTGGGTATCAGGATGCCATCAGAAAGATCAAGCGCTTCATGGAAGATGAAGAGAATCTTTCTAAGTCATCCCAAAAGATTATGAAGGCTCATCAAGAGGCAAGAAAGGAGGCTGAGTTATGATTAGTAAAATGAAAAAACTCACGTTCCTGATCTATCATCAGGAATACGAAACGTTCCTTTCTCAGATTCGTGAGTTGGGCGTTATTCATGTGCAGCCCCGTCAGGCTGGTCTGATGAACGATGACTTGCAACAATCACTGGCAAAACGTGCTCAGTATAAAGATGTGCTGAAAGACATGTCGTTCAAGATTAAGGAGAAGGCTGATGAGACCATTCATCGTGAACTGCCTGTGGACGAATTGTTGAATCAATATGCTGAGATGAACAACCAGAT
>JAEEOD010000202.1 GCA_016284115.1 Bacteroidaceae bacterium | reverse complement strand
GCATCTGACTACGGATCAGAAGGTTGTGGGTTTGAATCCCGCCGGAATCACTAAAAAAGAGCCGATGATATTTTCTGTCATTGGCTCTTTTTGTGTTTACAACGTTTCGAAACATTTGAGTGCAAATAATAGAGATAAAAATATCCATAATATCATATTTATTTCTAATTTTGTTGCATATATAAGCAATAACGATAAATATCATATGAAAAAGATACTATTCTTTTCTATGGCGGTCATGCTGTTGTGTGGCTCCATAAATGCACAACAAGAGAATGTACAAGTCAAGAGGAAAAAAGTGGGGGTAGTACTAAGTGGGGGTGGCGCCAAGGGTATGGCACACATAGGTGTGTTGAAAGTGTTGGAACGTGCTGGCATACCCGTGGATGTAGTTACAGGTACATCTATGGGTAGTATTGTGGGTGGTCTATATGCTATTGGTTACAATGCCAACTCGTTGGACTCTATCGTACGTCAACAAGACTGGAGTTATGTCATCTCTGACCGAGAAGACCTGAGTAATCAGAGCCTGAACGACCGCCAGAAACAGAATACCTATGTTATCAGTACAAGTGTCTCTTTGGGCAATCGTAACTCTAGTGGAGGAGGTCTTATCAGAGGCAAGAACTTAGCTGAGCTATTCAACAAGCTCTGCATTGGCTATACCGACTCGTTGGATTTTAGTCGGGACCTGCCTATCCCTTTTTCTTGTGTGGCTACCAACATCATCGATAATAGTGAGATAGATTTCCATAGCGGACGTCTTCCGCAGGCCATGCGTGCTTCCATGTCTATTCCAGGGGCTTTTGCTCCTGTAAGATTAGGGAATATGGTGTTAGTGGATGGCGGATTACGCAATAACTATCCTGTTGACATTGCTCGTGAGATGGGGGCTGACATCATTATCGGCATTACGGTACAAGGCGACGCCAAAGAAGCAGATGATATTGGGGGAACAATGAGTATCCTTAGCCAAATTATAGATGTGAATTGTAAAAATAAATACGAAGAAAATATCGCCATTACAGATCTGCATCTACGGGTAGATACTCATGGCTATGGCGCTGCCAGTTTTACAACAGCTGCTATTGATACACTGATTCGCAGAGGAGAAGAGGAAGGTATGCGGCACTGGGATGAAATTCAAGCCCTGAAACAACTTATAGGCATTGACAACTCATTCCGTCCTACTATCCTACATCCGTTACGTCCAAATGCGATGACTGAGCAAAACCATGTGGTAGGTTATACTTTTGAGAATATGACTTCTCAGGATGAACGCTTCTTGAAACAGAAATTCCATTTGTCTAAAAGGAACTATATAGATGCTGGTCTAGAGCAAGAAATCACCACCTCTATGCGTGTGGACTTGTTCTACCAGACAGCCGAATGCAGATTGGTGCCAGAAGGAGATGGCGTGCGTGTTATATTATCGGCTGGTAACCGAAAATCCATGCAATTTCATGCAGGTTTCCGTTTTGATACAGAAGAATATGCAGCGGTGCAACTGGGCCTTGACATTCCCCTGAAAACAGCTATACCCACAAATACAGAGATAACTGTTAGACTGGGAAAACGAATCATGGCTAGGGGCGCTCTAACTATCCATCCTCGTAGCTTTACTCGCCCAATGCTGAGCTATACTTTCCGTCGCAATGACATAGACGTTTATGTAGACAGTAAAAGAGATTATAACATACAATATAATCAATATCAAGTTGAATTTATCCCGATCAACTTCAACTTAAAAAACTTTGATTTCCGATTGGGTTTGCGTTGGGACTTCATGCACTACCGCAACAAACTGGAGTCAGAAACATCACAAAAGTTTACGCTTAATAACGAACATTTCTATAGTTATCGTGCTCAAGTAAACTATAACAGCGAGGATAATTGGTACTTTCCCACTCGTGGCTCACGATTCAAGGCAGAGTATGCCTACCTGACAGACAACTTTGCTAAATTAGATGGTATGGCTGGCATGAGTGATGTAAATGCTAACTGGCGTACCTCTATTACCGTTGGCAAGCGATTTACCATCCAACCAATGCTATACGGACGATTATTGTTCGGCCCTACTGTACCATTAGTGTTTAGTAACGCCATCGGTGGAGATTGGTTTGGACATTATGTAGAGCAGCAGATGCCATTTGCTGGTGTAGGCAATATAGAATATTTGAAGAAACAGTTTGTGGCTGCCCAGTTGCAATTGCAGCAGCGTATAGGTTCAAGTCACTATGTATTACTTCGTGCTGCCGCTGCCCAGCAAAGTGATAAGTTAGAGGATATATTTGATAACAAGACGTTAATTGGCGGTCAACTTGCATATTACTATAATACCATTTTTGGACCAATAGGTGCATCGGTAGGCTATAGCAATAGAACTGAAAAAACATATTTTTACCTGAACATAGGGTTTGTATTTTAAAAAACTAACCTATAGAACATTAATTAGGTAATATGGACCATCCTAGTATAGATAATTTTTACGAAATTTGCAGGCGAAATCATTAATAAGGTAAGGAAAAATAGATAATGAATAAAACTATGAAAAAAACTACAAGGGGTGTGATAGCTCGGACATTGCCCATTGGTCTCCTTTTCTTCTTGCCGTGGACAATGATGGCTCAGCAGGTGCTCTCACTTGACAGTTGTAGGTCGATGGCACTGCGCAACAACAAACAGATGAGTATTGCCAAAGCTAAACAGGAGATTGCTGCCAATACGCGAAAATCTGCCAGAACCCAGTATTTACCTAAAGTGGACGCTTTGGGTGGTTACATGTGGACCAGCAAGGAAATATCCATATTAGACGATGAAAAGAAAACCGCTTTGAGTAACTTAGGCACTAATACAGCGGCAGGTCTGCAAAACAGTTTGAGTGCGTTGAGCGCCTTAGGTATTACGCTCGACCTGACGCCATTGGCTAGTGTGCTCAATCAAACTGGCATTGGCTTGGTCGATGCTCTTCGTACTGATACTCGCAATATGTTTGCTGGCGCTGTAATGGTGACGCAACCTGTATTTATGGGAGGGGCAATTGTGGCATTGAACAAGATGGCTGACATCAACGAAGACTTGGCTGCCAATTCTTTGGATATGCAGCGGCAGAACACTTTATATAACATTGACCAGGCCTACTGGCAGGTGGTGTCATTGCGCCATAAACAGAAACTGGCTGAGAGCTACCTGCAAGTAGTACAGAAACTAGATGGTGATGTACAGAAGATGATTGACGAGGGCGTTGCCACACGTTCTGATGGACTAAATGTGAAAGTGAAAGTGAACGAGGCAGAGATGACTTTAACCAAGGTAAACGATGGTGTGGTACTCTCAAAAATGTTGCTCTGCCAGTTGTGTGGACTGCCTGTTGATTCCCAAATTATTTTGGCAGATGAGGAGAAAGACAACTTGACAGAAACGGCCGCTACTCCGCAGATTGATATGGGTTTGGTAGCTACTAACCGCCCAGAACTGCGTATGTTGCAGAACTCCATAGACTTGAGCAAGCAGCAAACCAACATACTGAAGGCTGGCAATCTGCCTACTTTAGCACTAACAGGCGGATATGCAGTAACTAATCCTAATACGTTAAATGGTTTTCAGAAGAGGTTTGCTGGGTTGTGGAACGTAGGTGTAATGGTTCGTATTCCTATATGGAATTGGGGTGATGTAAAGTATAAGGTGCGAGCTGCAAAAGGAAGTACAACAATGGCTCGCCTTGAAATGGAGGAAGTGCAAGAGAAGATTGAATTACAAGTGAAACAAAGTTCTTTCAAGGTGAATGAAGCAAGCAAAAGACTAGCAATGGCACAGGCTAACATTGCTCATGCAGAAGAGAATCTACGCACTGCAAATCTAGGTTTTGCAGAAGGTGTGATTACAACTACAACGGTGTTGGAAGCACAAACTGCTTGGTTGAAGGCACAATCAGAAAAGATTGATGCCGAAATTGATTTAAAGCTGAGCCAAGTAGAACTGCAGAAAGCACTTGGAACTCTTGAATAAGAATCATAATAAATTATAAGTTTTACAAAAAAATAATTAACCAGAAGATTGCAGCAAAGATAGAGAAATGGTATAGCAATTCTTGTTCAATCTTCATAAATAATAAAATTATGGATCAAGCTAGACAACAACATAACAATATCCTGCTGGCGATTGCAGGATTAGTATCCGTTGTGATTATCGTTGCCCTCATTGGTTTCTTTGCTCTGGACCGTGACCCTGACGTGATACAGGGACAAATGGAAGTTGAAGAGTATCGAGTATCGAGCAAGGTGCCTGGTCGAATTCTTGAGCTCCGTGCGAAAGAAGGTGACTTTGTAAAAGCAGGAGACACCCTAGCTATTCTAGAAGCCCCTGAGGTGCAGGCTAAGATGGAACAGGCACAGGGAGCTGTTGATGCTGCCGCTGCAATGGAACTAAAAGCTAGAAGTGGTGCAAGAAAGGAACAAATAGAAGGTGCATACCAACAGTTGCAGCAAGCAAAGGCTGGCCTGGAAATATACGAAAAATCGTATAATCGTGTACAGCGCCTTTTCGACGAAGGTGTGATGTCCGCTCAGAAGCGAGATGAAGCCTATGCTCAGTACAAAGCATCAGAGGCACAAATGAAAGCCGCCCAAAGCCAATATGACATGGCTGTAAATGGCGCACGGCTAGAAGACAAACTCGCTGCTCAGGCACAAGTGGATCGTGCTAAAGGTGCCGTAGCTGAAGTAAATAGCTACATCAACGAAACCGTGCAATTAGCACAAATGGCAGGAGAAGTGAGTGAAGTGTTTCCAAAAGTAGGTGAACTGGTAGGAACGGGGTCTCCCATCATGACAATCTCGCTAATGGACGACACATGGGGTACTTTCAATGTTCGTGAAGACCAACTGAAAGGCATGAAAGTAGGTGAAGAAGTGATAGTATTTGTGCCTGCTCTTGACCAAAATATGAAGATGAAAGTATATCACTTGAAAGACCAGGGTTCGTATGCTGCCTGGAAGGCCACTAAGGCAAGTGGTCAATATGATCTGAAAACATTTGAAGTAAAGGCTCGTCCTATAGAAAAACTTGATGGCTTACGAGCTGGTATGTCATTGGTACTGAAACAGAAATAAATAAGAAATGAAATTTATTTCTCAGATAATAGACATTGCGCTGCGAGAGTTCCATATACTGACAAAGAACCATATTTATGCGTTCTGTATGGTGGTGTTTCCGCTCATGACGATGATCTTCTTTACCACCTTTCTGGGAGAAGGACTGCCACAGGACATGCCTATAGGCGTGGTAGACCTGGACAACAGTACTACCTCACGCAATTTAGTGCGCAGGCTCGATGCTATGCAGACTTCCAGGGTGGTGGCTCATTATCCATCAATGACAGCTGCACGTATTGCTGTTCAAGAAGGCGAGATATATGCTTTCCTGTATATACCTGAAGGCTTGTCTAATAATTTGATATCAGGTCGTCAACCATCACTGTCGTATTATTACACAATGACTTGCATGACAGCAGGTTCGATGGCGATGAAAGACCTAAAGACTATCTCTACCCTTGCTTCTGCTGGTTTAGGACAGGCAACGATGCGTGCAAAAGGCTACACACCTGAGCAGATACAGACCTTCTTACAGCCTGTAGTAATAGATAGTCATCAGATAGCAAACCCCTGGGGCAGTTACAATGTGTATCTCACTACTGCGCTCGTACCTGGTATCTTCATGCTTTTTATGATGCTTCTTTCTGCTTATTCGCTAGGCATGGAGTTGAAATTTGATACCGGCAAGGAGTGGTTAGAAATGGCTGATGGTAATATAGTGGTGGCTATCTTAGGTAAATATTTTATCCATTTCCTAGTGTTCCTTGCAGTAGTATTTATCTTCCAGTTCTACATCTATGGAATACTTGATTTTCCACGAGAAGGTAGTTTATTCGATATCATGAGACTATGCGTGCTGCAAGTACTTGCTTCGCTGGGTTTTGGTATCTTTGCCTTCGGCTTAATGCCTTCGCTCCGCATGTCGATGAGTATATGCTCGCTGTGGGCAGTGCTAAGTTTCTCTATGGCAGGATCTGCCTACCCTGTCATGGGTATGGATGCGCCTTTGCAGGCATTGTCGTGGCTCTTCCCGCTACGCCATTACTTCATGCTATATCAGGTGACAGTATTTAATGGCTTTCCGCTCATAGTTGCCTGGTTCCATTTGGTGGCACTGATAGCTTTCACATTGCTTCCTTGGCTGGTAGTTAGTAAAATTAAAAATGCGATGCTGACCTATGTCTATATTCCATAAAATAAGAGAATTTTGTGATGACACTACCTATATTTGGTGGCAGGAAATAAAGCAGGTAGTCCACGATGAAGGTGTATTCTTATTTGTTATTGTAGTACCACTGATATATCCCCTACTTTACTCGTGGATCTACAATAACGAAGCAGTGCATGAGGTGCCTGTAGTAGTGGTAGACCAGTCGCATTCTGAGCTGTCGCGACAATTCATCCGAGATTGTGATGCATCACCAGATGTTAAGGTGGCTTTCTATGCCAAAAACTTGGATGAGGCCAAGTCGCTAGTAAGTCGTCAGTTAGTAAAAGGAGTGTATTATATCCCAGTTGACTTTGCTTTGCGTATTGCCCGCATGGAGCAGGCTGCTGTCAGTGTGTATTGCGACATGTCGCTTATGCTTACCTACAAAGCCATCTACCAGACCGCTATGTTAGAATCGCAACGCATGGGAGCTAGCATACGCGTTAAATTGGCAGGTAACTATACAAGTCATGATGATGCGGTCAGCGTGCAACCGTTAAAAGTAAATGATGTGGCTATGTTTAACCCTTCAGGAGGATATGGCAGTTGTATCCTGCCCGCCGTACTGATGTTGATCTTACAGCAAACACTTGCTTTAGGCATAGGTATGTCAGCAGGAACAGCTCGTGAGCGTAACCGTAATGGGCAACTCATTCCCGACGATGACAAACGCTATCGTGGTGTCTATCGAGTAGTAAGCGGCAAAGCACTATGCTATGCCATGATATATACCATGATGGGTGCTTACCTCTCAATGGTGATTCCTCGTTTATTCTCGTTTCCTGCATTAGCTGGCGGGATGGAATTGATGTATATTTTACTACCTTATATTCTAGCTTGTGTATTCTTTGGAATGACTGTTTCTTGCATGGTGCGATACCGTGAAAACGTGATGCTAATTATGGTGTTTGTATCAGTACCATTACTGTTTCTTAGCGGTGTTTCGTGGCCACAGTCTAGCATGCCAGGCTTTTGGCAAGGGGTATCATGGCTCTTCCCCAGTACTTTTGGCATACGTGCATATGTTAAGGTAAACTCGATGGGAGCAAATATTAACCAAGTAATACCCGAATTGCGTATTTTATGGTTACACGCTGCTCTTTATTTCGCTGCCGCATGCTTGGTATATCAACATCAATTCAGATTGGCAAAACGATATGGAAGCAATGCATAAAACACAGCGATAATAATGAAAAGGTTGTGGTTAATACTTTTAAAACCGGAGCAAGCTTAATATGTCATCTTTATTTTACGATTGTTTCTCTAATACCTTTTTACTTACTCACGCCTAAATCTTTCTTCTTCCATATCAATGCTACGGATAAAATGGTGAATTATTTCTTCGTTAATATCTGGACGTTCTTTGTTGAGCTTGAAAAGATAGTTACGTTGATCTACCAGGATATTCCTATAAATATTGGTCATAGATTTCAGCATAGAATCCTTAGAATCTATCATCAATCTTTTTTGCCAACGCACCTTAAAATAATCAAACACCTGCTCATCGTCCTTATTCTGAACGGGATGCTCCTCTAGATACTTCAGTCCACACTCAGCCAACCCTTTACGTATAAAACTAAAGGTCTCGTTATCACTTAAATGGTCTTGGTATTCAGGAAAATGAACACGTTTCAAGAATAAAGGAAGCGACAAACCTTGCAATACCAAGGTTCCAAAAATAACAATGAACGAGCAATAAAGCATCAGACTTCTATTAGGGAAAGGTTCTCCTCCATTTAATAAGTAAGGAATAGAAAGAGCTGCTGCCAAGGAAAGAACGCCACGCATTCCACACCATCCCACTATGATCGCCGTAGGTTTATCGACAATCAAATTATATCCCAAGTGCTCACTTTTTCTACGAATCCTACTGATAGGAATAGCCAAATAGGCACATAACATACGTATTGCTATAATTATCGCAAGCACAATCACACTAAAGATGGTGGCAGTAAATAGACTGATACCATCAGACTCTACACCAGCCATTATTTGGGGAAGGTTTAAACCTATTATTAAAAATGCAAGGCCATTCAATATAAAAATAAGGTTGTCCCACACGCTTC
>JAEEOD010000201.1 GCA_016284115.1 Bacteroidaceae bacterium | reverse complement strand
AAGAAGTTATTACCCACGCTCACCATCACATCAACATCGCCAGTACGCACCAACTTCTCACGAATGTCACGATCTTTGTTGGCACTGTCTGTTGCTGAACTGGCCATGACAAAACCTGCACGACCATGATCGTTGAGGTAGGCATAGAAATAGCTTATCCAGAGATAGTTGGCATTGCCTATCTCTTTAGTCTTGGCATTGACACTAGGCAAGCCAAAGGGAAGACGACCTGCGGCAGAAGTAGACTCGGCTTTCACCTTATCGACATTGAATGGTGGATTGGCCATCACATAGTCGCACTTGCCAGCAAGGTTGTGAGCATCGTGGTAGAAGGAGTTGGCTTCGTCGCCAGAGATAATCTTTCCATTCAAACCATGCACAGCTATATTCATCAAGCAGAGCTGCGCGTTGTATTCCACTTTTTCCTGTCCGAAGAAAGTCATATTGGTATTGGCATTGTAGCCAGATGCATTCACGAAGTCACCCGTCTGCACAAACATTCCACCGCTGCCACAGGCAGGGTCGAGCATCACACCTTGCTTGGGCTCCAACACATTAACCAGCATCTTTACGAGTGACTTGGGCGTGAAGAATACGCCATCGTCGCTGGCCACGGCCTTTGCAAACTTGGAGAGGAAGTATTCGTAGATGCGACCTATCACATCGCCACCCACCTCGTCGATGGTCTTGTTGTTGAAGATACGCAGCAATTCACGCAAGAGGTCATCGGCAAAGCTGGTATAAGTCTTGGGAAGCACACCTGTCAACTGTTCGCTTTGATCTTCCACCAACTGCATGGCATTGTTGACAGCCTCGCCCAATGAATTGATATCGTGTCCGTCCTTGCTTTTCAATCCTGCCGACACGATGTTATCGGGAAGATTGACAAGATAGTCGAACTGTGCTTCCATAGGGAGGTAGAGCGCACTCTTGGCAGCAAAATCGCTGGGTTCGACAGGCATCACCCTGCCGCCACGCATTGGGCGACTCTGCAATATCTCTGCCTCCACCATCTTGTAGCGGCTATAGGCATAGCGCAGGAACAGCAATGCCAGCACCGGCATACAATACTGGCTACTGGTCAGCTTACTACCTTGTCTCAAGAGGTCTGCCGACTCCCAAAGTTCAGCTTCGAGTTTTCGTATATTAATCATTCTTTATATGTTTACAGATTCTTCCTTCAGCCTAAAGGCTTCTGGGTCTAATGTCATTTGATAAATCTCTATGTTTGGATTCAGTTTCTTTGCAACGTCGATAATCTTAGCCTTATTACGAGGCAAAATGTTTACGCCTAAGTACACGGAATTAAAACAATCGCGGGACAAGGGCAGGTAATGCCTTATTTCCTTCCAATCTACTATCTCATCTTTTTTGAATTCATCAGGTATATCTCGTCCAGCATGGACCCAAGCCGGGTCTTTTGTTATTATGCGGATCTCTTGTTCATGTTCCCATGCTTTTGCTTTAGTGAGTAGTAAATCATCCCATGATGGATGGTCTTTGAAATAATCAGGTTTCTGCAATATATCCTTGTATTTAACTTCTCCTGCAAAAGGAAACATAAAACCAAAGAACTTGTATTGACAGCAATTCAGAACAACTTCTTTATTTAGACCTATACATATACCCTTATGGTTATTGTAATACGCCCACATCAGTAGAGAGTCATACACTTTCGATAGGCAACACATCCATGTGCTGTTTCTAAGGTTCTTCATGTCGTTCTCACCCTTAGAAGATAGGAAATCTGCTGGAGGCCAATTATGGGGACGATTAGGAACGTGAGAGTAGTCAAACAGTGCAGGATGACAGTCAAATGGATCGTTAAACTTAGTGGCATTGGTAAACTGAAGATTGTGATGCTCTAACATCGCCAGTCCTCCTTTGAAGTCGAGATATTTGAATAATCTGACTGCTTCCATATTGCCTTATGATTCTAATTATGTTCCGAACACAAGATAGTCTTTTATTGGCTACAAAGTTATAAGTTTTCTTTGAAATAACCTATGGTTAATGCAAATAATTGCCTCTATTTGGCTTACTTTTATGTTTTTTTGTGCAAAAGTCACATTCGTGAGCAGATTTTCATGCTAAAAATGAAATGTTGGTTCTAATTGCTATCCTCGTTAGAACCAATTTTGAAATGTGAGGGCAAAAATGGCTGGTTTTTGATGTGATTTTCTTCTTGGAGCTTGCAGCACTCTAATTTTGCATTCGATTTCGTGGCGGTGCCTCAGATTACAGGATT
>JAEEOD010000200.1 GCA_016284115.1 Bacteroidaceae bacterium | reverse complement strand
GCAGTAGCATGGCCTCTCTGGCTACGGTCTACAGGCACCCTTCCCCCAGGCGTCATCGCGGGCGAAGACCCGCGATATCCTACGGGGCAAGGGGGACGTTCTCGCTGAAAGCATTCTATAATGGGTTGTGCCTACGAAACCTCAATAACCTTTCCCAGGGCAAACCCATTGACAAGGTGCTCCCCATGGGAGATATAGCCCAATTGATTGGACAGGATGAGGGTGTCGCTGATTTGCGCTTTGATATTGCGATGCGAGTGGCCATAGATCCAGTAATCTATGCCACTGTCAGCGATGTAGTCGCCCAACTCCACAGTGAAAGCGCCGTTGATGCGGCTGCCGACAAATTCATGGGACGTGCAAAGTCCCGTCGGCACATGGTGGGTGAGCACAATCTTCGTCTTGGCATTGCTTTCCGCGACAGCCTGCTTGATGAATTGCAGGCACCGCTCGTGCTCGCGGTTGAAATCGTCCACCGTAAGCAAGTGGTCGCCATACATAATCCGATAGAAATCGGACACGGAACGCTGTGTATAGTAGGCGTCTTGAGGGTCGATATGCGCCCAAAGCGTGGAGACTATGATATCCACGTCGCCGATGTGTTCCACGGTGTTGGAGCAAATCATGACGTTGGGAAACAGTTCCATTTGGAATGACTCCGGCTGTGCCGCGATGTCGTAATAGGCATAATACTCGTGGTTGCCTGGCACGGCGATGACTTGCTCAAAATGGTCCGCAGCCCAATGCCAGAATGGATGTTTCATCAAGGACTCTTGCCCGAGATAGATGGTGTCGCCAGCCAGCAACAGCACATCCCCCGCCACTTCAAGCGGGTGCTTCTTCAGATAGCGGCTGTTCTCAACCAACTCCAAATGCAAATCCGATACGTATTGAATCTTCATGGTTTTAGTTTCCAACTGCAAAGATACCCATTTTCTTGAAGAAGCAAACAAAAAACAATAACGACCGTGGCCGCGCGTCCTACCTGGTGAAGGGTAGGCGAGTCTGGTTGTGGTTATTCTACTATAATCCGCCGTTGTCTTTATGTTGAAAGGATTGTATTGAACTTTTTGAGCAAGGTCAATAATATGAAACGGAAAAGTTATTATATTTGCAAATTCTAATTATTATGTAATGAGTTACTCAAGATATGTTTTTTCTGGGCATGAATCTTTTCCTTGCAAGACCTTGTGGCTGAAGAAAGGATACGATTTTGTCGTGCAGGGGAAGGATTTCAATAGTCCAGAAGCAGTGATTGATTTGGGTGTTGGAAAGAATATGGTTGCTTCTATTCGCTATTGGCTTCGGGTAATAGGAGTTTGTGAAAATGACCAACCGACTTGGCTGGGAAGATATTTGTTTAATAATGAAAACGGCAGAGATGTTTATATAGAGGATTTGGCTACGCTTTGGCTTTTGCATTTTCATCTCGTATTTAATCAAAATGCCACGCTTTACAATTTGTTTTTCTGCAATTTTCAAAAGGGACATGACCAATTTGGACGCGATCAGGTTGTGACATACATTAGACTAGATATGATTGAGGCTAACAAGCAAAGCTTGTTCAATGAGAACACAGTGAAAAAAGACGTTGCTGTGCTTATTCAGAATTATGCTTTGCCTCGCAAATCTTTATCCAATGAGGATTATTCTTCCTTGTTTATTGATCTAGATCTTGTCCGTCAGAATTCAGAAGGCAAGGGCTATTATTTCAATATCGATGGAAAAAGAAAAGTCACAAAAGAGGTTTTCATGTATGCTCTATTGACGTTAAAAGAGAAGGAGGGAGACAACACTCTTTCTTACGATTGCATTCAAGATAGTGTTGGGCTTGCTTTTTGTATGCAGGATGGTGAAACCATTGAAATGTTGAAACAATTAGCAAAGGATTATTCAAAATACATGTCCTATAGCGATAATGCGGGAATTCGTATGGTTCAGTTTACTCAAGATTTGGACAAAGAACAAGTATTAAATGATTACTACAATGCGCACATTTAGTTTATCCGCAAATATTGCAAACGGTTTTGCCGAAGGTGCACAATATATCGTGACACCCAATGCACAGAAAGCCATTCACACCATCGTGAATGATTATCAGACAGGCATTCATTCTTTTACCATCATCGGCTCATACGGAACGGGAAAGTCAAGTTTCCTGTTGGCCTTGGAGTCTGACTTGGAGAGAAAGGGGAGGAAGCCTTTTCTGATTGACTCGAAAATATTGCTTAAGTCATCCGATATAGAAATTAAGAATATTGTTGGTGATTATGCCGATCTTTCCACCCTTCTGCGTCGCAGTCTGAATGTTGAGAACACCACCAACAGTGTACTTGACGAACTGAAATCATATTTTAACAAATGTCAGAAACAAGGAAAGTTTCTGCTCATTGTCATTGATGAATTCGGAAAAGTGCTGGAACACGCGGCAAAGAACAATCCAGAGAAGGAGTTATATTTTCTCCAGAAACTGGCCGAGTTTGTCAATGTACCTTCTCGTCAGATACTGTTGTTGACCACGCTCCACCAGAATTTCAGTGCATACGCCAAGGGACTGACCGAAGCACAAGTCAATGAATGGAAAAAGGTTAAAGGGCGATTTAAGGAAGTTACCTTT
>JAEEOD010000199.1 GCA_016284115.1 Bacteroidaceae bacterium | reverse complement strand
TGGGATGGTGAATATTGCCATCCAGTGGAACCATTTTATGCTAGCAATGTCTTTCTTGTAAACCAGAAAGAGCATCACAAAGCAGAATAGAATGAAATAGCCACCCAGCATGACCATTATACGGAACATATAAAAAGTCAATGCCACAGGAGGCACTACATCATTTACATTCTTAATGTGTCCATAACCAAAATATGGCATATTTTCACGCATCACGCCTGCCTGTACCTTAGCCTCAGCATCATTTCCATCAGCACGTGCTTGTCGATAGGCAGCAAAAGCTGCTATCGCCTTCTTACCTTTAGCAATCTTTTCTTCTACAGATAGAGCTGTGGTACCGTCTTTCTGCTGATAGCCACCATTGAGCAAGTCGTTGATACCTGGCACAAAGGAATTAATGTCACGATCAGCCAACAGAGATAGCATATATGGAATCTTGATCTCAAACAGATAAGGCTCTACACCATCCTGCGGTGTCTGCTTAGCAGGATTCAATATGGCAACGGCAGTAAGTCCTGCCCCACTTTCACCTTGATAAAGGCCTTCCATAGCCGCCAATTTCATCGGCTGATACTGAGCTACCTGATGACCAGATTCATCACCAGTAACAGCTACTAAAGCAGCAGCAATGATGCCCACGATAGCGCCTATCTTAATACTTGCCAAGGCAAACTTCTTCTCTCGCCCTTTCAACAGGTACCAACAACTGACACCTATCACAAAGATGCCACCCAATACCCAAGCAGAGGTCACCGTATGGAAGAACTTGCTCACTGCAAAAGGCGACAAAGCCACCTCGGCAAAGCTAATCATCTCGTTGCGAGCCGTATCGGGATTAAACTCCATACCAACAGGATGCTGCATCCACGAGTTAGCCACCAATATCCACCAAGCTGAGATGGTAGCGCCTGCACCTGTAAGCCAAGTGGAAGCTAGGTGGAAGCCCTTGCTTACCTTCTTCCATCCAAAGAACATAACGGCCACGAAGGTACTTTCCATAAAGAAAGCCACAATGCCTTCGATGGCCAATGGAGCGCCGAAGATGTCACCAACGAACCAACTGTAGTTGCTCCAGTTGGTACCGAACTCAAACTCTAAAATAAGTCCTGTAGCAATGCCCACGGCAAAATTAATACCAAATAACTTCATCCAGAACTTAGCGGTGCGTTGCCAGAACTCATCGCCAGAACGGTAGTAGAGTGTTTCCATGATACCCATCACCACTGCCAATCCCAAGGTGAGAGGCACAAACACCCAGTGATAAATGGCCGTGAGAGCAAATTGTGCCCTCGACCAATCAATCAAAGAAGTGTCAATGTTTTCAATCATAGTATATTAGTTTTAAGTTATTATTCTTGGTAACTCCTACTGATGATTTGTGAACTCACATAATCACCTTTTTGTGAATCATCATCAGTGACTGTATTGAGGAAATTTGGGAAGAAAAAAACACGCAAGATGCAGAACATGATGAAAAGCTTGATGAAGATAAGTAGCCACAGCGTTTTTCCAATGGTCATGCTTCTGAAACCATCCACATAAAATTGCCATATCTTGGAGAATATGTTCTTCATCTCTCAATGATTTAAGGTCTAAGATACAAAAATAGGAAAGTTTTTTGAACTCTCCTATTTTTTAACTTCATTTTTCACTAACTAACCTTAAAAAATATATAATGACAATCATAATTCAACGAGCCGAGGACGCCCCACCCGCCATTGGCCCCTATTCAGTTTGAAGCCTTCCTACTGATTATTCTGATACTTCCTAATGGTTGTTCCCATGCTTGGAACTAAGGGAAAACTGCATAAATCATATGGTAAAGTCTTTTGGGAGTGCAGGCACGGCGTTCTACTACTAGAAAACGGTCGCTTTACTACTAGAAGAAGTATGAATTACTACTAGACGGTTGGTCTGCTTCTGGAACACTAATACTCTACTACGGGAGGACGGTCAATCTACTACGTGAGGAACGGCGCTCTACTACGGGAGGGCTAAAAGGGTCTCTTCATATATATTAATATGGTGTAATCGCCCTCATAATTTTGAGCTCTTTGGAAAATACTATGGCATTTGTCGATAAAAAGTGTCTGTTTGTCGATTTTTGTTGCAGAACCTCGCCTCGTCCCCTACCTTTGCAGCAAAATAAAATTGAAAATAAACAATTTCAGAGATATGAAAACGAAAAGATTATTTGGAATGACAATTCTTAGTATGGTATGCATCGCCAACCTCTTTGCCCAGGAAGGTATCGCTCCACGCCAAGAAGCATGGTCAACGGACACAACAAGAGTGGCAACCGTACAGCCTGATCAATGGACGCTACAGGATTGTATTGATTATGCCTTACAGCAAAACATTACTATCCAGCAGAACAGATTGCAAGCTGCAAGTGCAGAAATCGACGTAAAGAACGCTAAAGCTGACTTCCTGCCAAGCGTTTCTGCAAATGTAAGTCAGAACGTGAGCTATCGCCCCAATGCCGCTACTACTATGATGGTGATGGGTTCAGAGGTGAGAACATCTAACAATAAAACTTCTTACAACGGCAACTACGGATTAAACGCGAACTGGACACTTTTCAATGGGAAAAGAATAAACACGTTGAAGCAGCAAAAGTTGAACAGCGAAGCTGCTGACCTGGATGTTGCTCAAAGTGAGAACAACATTATCCAGCAGATTACTCAAATTTATATCCAGATTCTGTATGCCGCTGAGTCTATCAAAGTGAATGAGGCTAACCTGGCCGTAAGCGAGGCCAACGCAGAACGTGGCAAGCAGTTGTTCGAGGCAGGTAGTTCCTCTAAAGCTGACTACGCTCAGCTGGCTTCACAAGTGAGCCAGGACAAGTATCAGCTGGTGAACTCACAGGCACAACTCCAAAACTACAAATTGCAACTGAAGCAATTGTTGGAGATTGAGGGTGAAGAAGAAATGGACCTTTTCTTACCCGAATTGAGCGACGATGACGTTCTGATTCCTCTGCCTACCAAGACTGATGTATATAATGCAGCTTTAGCGATGCGTCCTGAGATTCAGTCAAGTCGTTTGGATGTAGAAGCTGCCGATTTAAACATCAAAGTAGCAAAGGCTGGTTATCTGCCTACTGTAAGCATGACGGGCAACATCAACAGTAACAACATGAATGGTTCAGGGAAGGGATTCGGCACTCAACTGAGCGACAACTGGAGCAACTCTATCGGTGTTAGTGTAAGCATTCCTATTTACGACAAGCGCCAGACTAAGAGCCAGATTCAGAAAGCCCGTATCCAGAAGCAGAACTCTGAGTTGAACCTGCAGAGCCAGCAGAAGACATTGTACAGCAACATTGAAGGCTTGTGGCTCGACGCCAACACAGCACAACAACAATATATTGCAGCTAAGGATCAGTTGAGCAGTGCACAAACCAGCTTCGACTTGGTACAGGAACAGTTTAACTTGGGAATGAAGAATACCGTAGAACTGCTGAAAGAGCAGATAAACCTGGCAAAAGCCCAAAACTCTCTGTTACAGGCCAAGTATATGGCAATTATGAACCAGCAGTTACTGAGGTTCTACGGAGGAGAGAGCATTGTGATAGGATAATAAATAATGAATGATTGAAAATAATAAAAAAACAAGATAATATGAAAAAGAAAACTATTATTTGGGCAGCAGTAGCTGTAGTAGCATTGCTTGCTATTGGTTCCTGGTTGTTCGGCAGTTCACCAGACGCACAGAAGGTGCACATCGCAACAGCTCCTGTAATCAAAGGAGACGTTTCAGTGTCTATCACCGCAACAGGTACCATCGAGCCTGTAACTAAGGTAGAGGTTGGTACCCAGGTAAGTGGTATCGTCGACAAGATTTATGTAGATTACAATTCAGAGGTAAAGAAAGGCCAGCTGATTGCTGAAATGGATAAGATTACCTTGATGAGCGATTTACAAAGTTCTCAAGCAAACTATAACGGTCAAAAGGCAAACTTTGAGTATCAGGAGAAGACCTACAATCGTAATAAGGCATTGCACGAGAAGCAGCTCATCAGCGACACCGAGTTTGAACAGAGCGAGTATAGCTACATGAGTGCTAAAGCTCAATATGAACAGAGCAAGGCAAACTTGGCGAAGGCACAACGTAACCTCTCTTATGCTACCATCTATTCACCTATTGATGGTGTAGTCATCAATAAGGCAGTGGAAGAAGGACAGACAGTAGCAGCAGGTTTCAACACTCCTACCTTATTTAATATAGCTGCTGACTTGACACAAATGCGAGTGGTGGCCGATGTGGATGAAGCTGATATAGGCGGTGTCGTTGAAGGCCTTCGTGCCACATTCACAGTAGATGCTTATCCAGATGATGTGTTCGAAGGTACTGTAGTACAGGTTCGTCTCGGCGAGAAGAGCAGTTCTACTACCAGTAGCTCTGTGGTTACCTATGAGGTAGTCATCAACGCTCCAAACAACGACCTGAAACTGAAGCCAAGGTTGACAGCCAACGTTACCATCTACAAGCAAGAGCACAAAAACGTGACATTGGTTCCAAGTCGTGCCCTGCGTTTTACTCCAACTCCGGCTATTGGTGCTACTCAAATCAATGATGTCGATGCTCCACATAAAGTATGGACAAAAGAAGGAAATGTATATACCGCTCATGCTGTAACGGTTGGTCTGACTGGCAATAGTATGACTGAAGTATCTGGCATAGCTGAGGGTATGGAAGTTGTTACAGATGCTACTTCTACAGAACGTGTCAACAGCATGATGGAAAGAATGAGTAACGGTCCTGGTGGAGGCAGTCCTGGTGGAGGCGGTCCTGGTGGAGGCGGTCCTGGTGGAGGCGGTCCATTCTAAAACTAAAAGTATAAGGTTTATCGTTTAGATCTTAAAGTTGATAATTATGAGTAAACCAGTTATAGAATTACAGAACGTAAAACGCAAATTCATCGTAGGTGATGAAGTGGTGAGAGCCTTGCGAGGCGTAAGCTTCACTATCAACGAAGGTGAATTTGTGACCATCATGGGAACGTCAGGTTCGGGAAAGTCAACCTTACTGAACACACTGGGTTGCCTCGATACTCCTACCAGTGGCGAATATATCCTCGACGGCGTACCTGTGAGAACAATGTCAAGAAGCCAACGTGCTATCTTGAGGAACCGCAAGATTGGTTTCGTGTTCCAAAACTACAACCTGCTCGCCAAGACTACAGCAGTGGAAAATGTAGAACTACCACTGATGTACAACAGCGAGGTATCAGCCAGTGAGCGACGTCGTCGTGCCATCGAGGCACTGAAGGCCGTGGGCTTGGGCGATCGTCTAGAGCATAAGTCCAATCAGATGTCTGGTGGTCAAATGCAGCGTGTGGCTATCGCTCGTGCTTTGGTAAATAATCCAGCCGTTATTCTCGCCGATGAGGCAACAGGTAATTTGGATACCCGAACATCATTCGAGATTTTGGTACTGTTCCAGAAACTCCATGCAGAAGGACGCACCATCATCTTCGTGACCCATAATCCTGAGATTGCACAATATAGCAGTCGTACCATTACCCTACGCGACGGAAAAATCAAGGATGATATTTTGAATAACAATATTTTAAATGCTGCTGAAACATTGGCTACAATACCAGTACCAGATGAGACTTAAAAATAGTTAGATTATGAATTATGTAAATCTTTTCAAGATAGCCCTGAAAGCTATCTACAACAATAAGACGAGATCGTTGCTCACCATGTTGGGTATCATCATCGGTATCGCATCAGTGA
>JAEEOD010000016.1 GCA_016284115.1 Bacteroidaceae bacterium | reverse complement strand
CCAAGGTATAGGGATGATATCCTGTGTACCAAGCTTCCGTTGATACCGTCATAGGGGTAGGAGTGAAGTCTTGTACTTGTTCTAAATGAAAGTCCAGTCGTTTGGTGATGACTGCTAATTCAGCCATATCTTCCTCTTTGCACCCAGGATGGCTGCTTATAAAGTATGGAATAATCTGCTGACGAAGGTTCTCTTGTGTATTAATACGGTCGAATATCTTCTTGAACTCCTCAAACTGTTTGAAAGAAGGCTTGCGCATTAGGTGAAGAACATTGTCACTGGTATGTTCTGGAGCCACCTTCAATCTTCCGCTAACATGTTTGGTAATCAATTCTTTAGTATATTGACGATTGACTTTGTTCACCTCTTCATCGGTATTACGATGTAACAACAAGTCATAGCGAATGCCACTACCGATAAAGCTCTTCTTAATTCCAGGCAAGGCATCAACGGCGTGATAGATATCCAGCAAAGGACGATGGTCATTGTTCAGGTTAGGACATACAGATGGATGGGCACACGAGGGGCGCTTGCATTTTTTACAGAGTTCCAGATTTTTGCCATGCATGCGATACATGTTGGCAGAAGGCCCTCCTAAATCACTCAGATAACCTTTGAAATCAGGCATTTGAATTACCTTCTTCACTTCTTTTATGATGCTCTCCTTGCTACGGCTCACGATAAACTTTCCTTGGTGGGCAGAGATGGTGCAGAAGGCACAACCTCCAAAACAACCTCTGTGCAGGTTGATACTGAACTTAATCATGTCGTAGGCAGGAATGCGTTTGCCTTTGTATTTAGGATGT
Source organism: Bacteroidaceae bacterium (assembly GCA_016284115.1). Next base: position 6,517 of record JAEEOD010000016.1, on the reverse strand, counting down.
GGCAATCGGGTGTAGGGTAAGTCAAACGAATGATCCAATTCTGCTTCCGTCATAGGTGGGTAGGGAGGATTCACCACTACTGTTTTCTTGCCTGTACGTTGGAGAATACGTTGAGCACTCCATTTGTTGCTTTCCTCCTCGATATGCCTGAAATTAGCTGCTTCCTTCTTCTTGTCTTTTAAGCATTCCTCATGAGAATAAAGTATGATGTCTGTATCTTGTGACTGGATGTCATTGCTCAGATAAGCAATCTGTGGAGTATCGGTCAGTGGTTCACCACGTTGTAATTTGCGTGCTATCTCTACTATCGTTTTTTCTCCCATGCCATACATCAACAAATCGGCACCACTATCTACCAAGATACTGGGACGAACACGATCTTCCCAATAGTCGTAGTGGGTAAGGCGTCGCATACTGGCCTCGATGCCTCCTAAATAAACTGGTACGTCAGGGAATAATTGTTTGAGAATCTTGGTATAGACGATACTGGGATAATCAGGCCGCATGTCTGTACGACCATCAGGCGTATAGGCATCTTCATGACGGATGCGTTTATTGGCAGTATATTTGTTCACCATACTATCCATGCACCCAGCACTGATGCCAAAAAACAAGCGTGGCTTACCCAATTTTTTGAAATCGCGCAAATCATCACGCCAGTTGGGTTGTGGTACAATAGCAACCTTCAGTCCTTCTGCCTCGAGTATTCGTCCGATAACAGCTGCACCAAATGAAGGGTGGTCTACATAGGCATCACCACTGAACAGAATCACGTCCAGTTCGTCCCATCCCCTCAGTTCTACCTCTTTCTTGGTAGTGGGCAACCAGTCAGTCAAATTACTCATTGCTTCAATTCTTTAGCAAAAGCGATATTGACATATTGCTTTGTTAGTTGTGGGTAACCTGTCAGTTAGGTTACTTATGCTTCAGTAGTATCAAATGAAGTTTCTTTCTCAGGATGTTCTTTATCCCATGTAGTGTAGAGCATCATCAGCTTCTGCAAACCAAAAGCTTTCATGTTGTCATGATAAATAACGTCAATACACAAGTTCAGCAGGTCTTTTATGTCGCCATTCTCAGCAGCTATGAGTGAGCGTACACTTAGCTTCAATTTCTCAAGTACATTCTCATCCACAAAGCCATTGCTGTCAGTTAAGTTGTTAAACAACCCATATTTGCGAATGGTGGTCAGGTGCTCGTCGCTGATCTGCATGGAGCGAGTACCACTTTGGTTGGTTTGTATGGTGTACATATCGTAAAGATTTATATTTGCAAAATTAAGGAAATAATTTGAATAATCAACCTATTGCCTCTTTCAATTGTTGCAGCGCCTTTTGCAGAACCCTACGTGGGCAACCAACATTTAAGCGCATAAAGCCTTTGCCCTCTTTGCCAAACATGGTGCCGTCGTTCAGTGCCAGATGGGCCTTATCCACAAATATGTTCACCAGTTGCTCCTGAGTTAATCCCAGTTGGCGACAATCCAGGAATATCAGATACGAAGCCTGAGGTTTCAACATACTGATGACGGGAATGTTGTCTTTTAGGAATTGTTCCGTAAAGTCAATGTTCGCTTGTACATAAGCCAGCATTTGGTTCAGCCAATCTTCCCCTTGTTCATAGGCAGCAGCACAAGCCGAATAAGCAAACATATTACCCATAGAATACTCGCTTGACTCCATAAAGATATTAAACCTTTCACGTATCTCTGGGTTGAAAATCAAACTGTAAGAACTACTCAATCCAGGCATATTAAAGGCTTTACTGGGAGCCATAAAGGTGATACTGTTCATACGCGCAGTTTCTGATACTGACGAAAACGAGTGGTGTTTATAGCCTGGTAAGGTGAGGTCGGCATGAATTTCATCACTCACTACTAATGTGCCGTTCTTCTTACAGATCTCAGCCACACGTTGCAACTCTTCCACTTTCCATACCCTGCCACCAGGATTATGAGGGTTGCAGAAGATAAGCATCTTGCATCCCTTAATATCTTGTTCAAAACGCTCAAAATCAATGTGCACTTGTCCGTCTTTGATGTCCAAATGGTTGTACACTACCTGACGGTTGTTATGCTCGGTTACCAAGAAGAAAGGATGATATACGGGAGGCATCACCATCACTTTGTCATCAGGTTGAGTGAAACAGTTCAATGCAAAAACTATACCCCTCACGATACCTGGGACAAAGCAAATATCCTCTTTTTGCACCTTCATATCATGGCGCTTTCCTACCCATTGTATAATGTTATCGTACCAACTATTGCAGGGCTGAGTATATCCTAGAACCCCTTGATCAAGTTGCTGACGAATTGAGTTTACGATAAAGTCTGGAGTGCGGAAATCCATGTCGGCTACCCACATAGGCAACAAGTCATCACGTCCCCATAATTCTTTCACTGCATCATATTTCACACAGTCAGTGCCTTTGCGCACAATAATTTCATCAAAATTGTATTTCATAATTAAAGGATAGTTTTATTTTCTAAAAATAAGATATATAGTACCTCAATAATGTTTAAATAATTTGGCACTATTTTCGGTTTAAATTATCTTTGCAAAGGTATATTATTTTCACTTAATAACGAAGTATAATGTCGTTAAAATATGGATTGATAGCAGCTGGTCAAGGTTCCCGGCTTGTAGCCGAGGGCATTTCTGTACCAAAGCCATTGGTAAAGGTGGCTGGTGAAACACTCATAGGCCGACTGATGCGTTTATTTTGTGAGAACGATGCAGTGAGTGTTAGCGTCATCATCAATGAAGAAATGACTCAAGTATTTGACTACTTGCAAACTATTAAACTGCCAGTACCTTTGAATGTTGTAGTAAAATCTACTCCTGACTCTTTCCATAGTTTCTACGAATTGTACACATATCTGAAACAAGATGATGACACAAAGGTGTGTCTCACTACAGTTGATCCCATTTTTCATGAGGATGAGTTTGCAGCATATGTTCATCAATTCATGAATGACGATCATAATGATGCATTGATGGGTGTGACAGATTACATTGATGATGAGAAACCGCTTTATGTCAAGATTCCGGCTAATGATTTACGCATTATTGGATATGCTAACGAGGCATACCCTGATTGCCGTTATATCTCTGGAGGCATCTATTGTTTGAACCAACGGGCTTTGTCGTTGTTGCCCAAAGCTAGTAGGGAGGGAGTGAAGCGTATGCGTGGCTTCCAACAATACTTGGTTGATGCTGGGATGCGACTGCAGGCATGGCCTTTTAGTAAAGTCATTGATATTGACCATGCTTCAGATATTGATAAAGCTCAACAATTCTTATCAAGATGAAAGATTTTTATCACATAGCAGGCATTAGTAGAGCACCTATTTATTCGCCTAATAACGTTGATAATGACGGGGCTATCTTCTTGGCAGTGCTTCAATGTTTAGAAGCTATGGGGCATCAGGTTAGGGTATATCAGGAAGACGATTTGTTGCAAGATGCCGTACAAGAAAAATATATATTTGATATGGTGCGCAGTAGCGAGGCTGTGACCAAGTTGCAAGAGTTGGAGAAGTTTGGGGTGGTGGCTGTTAATTCAGGGTTCGGCATCGAAAATTGTCGCCGAGAGCAAATGACATTGCTTTTTCATCAGTATGGAGTTCCACAACCCGAGAGTGAAGTGTGTGATTTGGAACATAGTCCAATAGAAGTGAAATCTAATGGTCCTAGTTGGGTAAAACGTGCCGATGGTCATACTGTACAGCCTAACGATGTGGTATTTGTAGCTCAACCAGTTGATTTGTCACGAGTGTTGGATGACTTTAGAAAGCGAGATATAAGTAGAGTGGTGATAAGCCAACATCAGCCAGGTGACCTATTGAAGTTCTATGGTGTGGCAGGAACATCGTTTTTCCATTGGTTCTATCCTTCATTGGCAAATCATAGCAAGTTTGGCCTTGAGGAAATCAACGGAGCACCCTCTGGCTATGCTTTTGCAGCTGATCAACTGAAGACCATTTGTACTAAGGCAGCTACTGTGTTGGGTGTTGATGTATATGGAGGTGATGCTGTTATTTCCACTGACGGCACTATTAGTATAATTGATTTTAACGATTGGCCCAGTTTTGCACCTTGTCGCCTTGAGGGGGCAAAGGCAATAGCACAGGCTATCATACAGAAAATAGAAAGGGAAGAGATATGACTGAAGAGGAAAGAAAACAATATGAAAGTTCTTTGAAGTCTAAGGATACTGAAGAATGGATTGACTTGCTGTTCTATCGCCCCATCGGGTTCAGATGTGCTTTGTTTTTCAGGAAATTGGGTGTTACGCCTAATGCCGTCACCATTATGTCTATCTTTTTGGGAGTGGCAGCTGGTGTACTATTTTATTTTCCATCGTTGCCTCTAAATATCGTGGGTATGTTGTTATTAGTTTGGGCGAATACTTACGACAGTACCGACGGACAACTGGCTCGTCTTACAGGTCAGAAGTCGGAGATTGGTCGCATCCTTGATGGCCTTTCTGGTGATATTTGGTTCTTTTCTATCTATTTGGCTATTTGTCTGCGCCTTTATCCTGAATGGGGCTTGTGGATATTCGTTTTGGCAGCTATAGCTGGCTATTGTCATAGTAAACAAGCAGCAATGGCAGACTATTATCGTAATATTCACCTCTTTTTCTTGTTGGGAAAACAGGGGAGCGAGTTGGATAATGCTCGTCAACAAATAGAAAAATATAACTCAATGAGCTGGCAGGATGGATTTCTGCAAAAGCTGTTTCAGTTTTTTTATAAAGACTATACAGCCAATCAGGAGAAGTTGACACCTTGTTTTCAAAGGTTCTTCCGAACAATGAAAGAACGTTATGCCGGTAGTGTGGCTCCGACAGAAATTCGCATGCAGTTTCGTGACAAGAGTTTACCGCTGATGCCTTACACTAATATCTTGTCGTTCAATACGAGAGTAATTGTTTTGTTTATTTCATTGTTAATCAATCTCCCTTGGCTCTATTTTGTATTTGAACTTACTGTGTTGAATGCTTTATTTATATATATGGTATGGAAGCATGAACAACTTAGCAGAGAAATGGAGGAAAAGCTATGATTAAGGCCTTAGCCTTCGACTTTGGTGGCACAATAGATTCGCCATTCCTGCATTGGATGAAGATGTACCTCAAGGTGTATGTCGAGCAGATGCAGTTGCCTCTTACTGCTGAGAACTTTCGAGAAGCATATGTGTTTACTGAGCGTGAGATGGAACGATTGCAGTTGGTGAAACCCACTGATGGCTTACTGCAAACTCAGCAATACAAAACTCATCTGCAGATAGAATATTTGTGTAGAAAAGGAGTGTTGCCAGCTACCATTAACCAAAATGAGTTGGCTGAACAAGCTGCTCACATGGTGACAGATTACTCCAACTCGTTTGTGCAAGCTAACAAGCCTATCTTGCAACAATTGGCCCAACGTTATCCTATGTTGTTGGTCTCCAACTACTACGGAAACCTTCGTGCGTTGGTTGAGAAAGCTGGCTTGTTGCCATTGTTTCAAAGTATTACAGATTCAACTGTGGTGGGGATACGTAAGCCTGATCCTGCTATCTGGTTAAATGCTATTACGTCACAAGGTTTCCAACCAAATGAAGTAGTTGTTATAGGTGATTCTTACAAAAATGACATTGCACCTGCATTGTTGTTGGGGTGCCAAGTTATTCATTGCTGCTCAAGTGAATCAGATAAAAAGCCAGGTGTACCTACCATAACAGAGTTTAGTCAACTTTGCTACCTGGAGTCTTATATGCAAGAGAAATAACAGATTTAGGACAAACCAATAGTATGTGACCAAAAAAAAGCCCTGAAGTGATTAGCTTCAGGGCTTTTTCTAAGTGTTAAGCATCTTGTTTCTCCTGCATGTCAATTTCCTCTCCTTTCTTGTTGTAGAATTTATACTGCAAGAAAGCGAGACTTTGATCAGGAATAATGCTGATGCCAAATCCATACTTCATCTGCCATTGCCTTTTCAGCGATAGCAGTCCTTTGTTGACGTAAGCTGCCACATAAGGATGTACATGTAGTGAGAATTTAGACATCTTCACCTTGTTTACCAGGTAGTCGATTTTGCTCTCTAAAGAGTCTGTAAAGAGGATAGATGGGCGAATCTTTCCCTTGCCGAAACACGTAGGGCATGTTTCCAGCGTGTCTATGTCCAGAACAGGCCTAACCCTCTGTCGAGTAATCTGCATCAATCCAAATTTGCTCAAAGGCAGGATTTTATGACGAGCCCTGTCTTTTTGCATATTGGCACACATTCTTTCATATAGCTTCTGGCGGTCTTCTGCCAAAGCCATATCGATAAAGTCCACCACAATGATGCCACCCATATCACGCAGTCTGAGCTGTCGTGCCAGTTCGTCTGCGGCACCCAGGTTCACTTCTAGTGCAGTCGTTTCCTGATTGTCGGTCTTGGTGCGGTTTCCGCTATTCACGTCCACCACATGCAAAGCCTCTGTATGTTCGATAATCAGGTAGGCACCATTCTTATAGGAGATGGTAC
>JAEEOD010000198.1 GCA_016284115.1 Bacteroidaceae bacterium | reverse complement strand
TAATGCAATAAGTAAGATCTTTTTCATAATTTGTTGTTCGTTTATATTGTTTATATTTTCATTAAAGGTTATCACTAGTGTCTGAATGATACAAATATTTGTTTGAATAATTACATGATTTTGCCGTGAACAATATCAACAGAGGCTCCTACGGGTGCTTTGAATCTATTTCGGGTTTCAATGATTCCGCCATTAACAATTACAAGAGAAGAACCATGTTTTAGAACGAGGTCAACGTTTGACAAGGTTCCACCATCAATGATAAGTTTCCCTCCAGATTCTACAACCACACGACTATTACCCATCAATTCTACTTCACTTTGAATAGTTAGTTGCCCGCTATTTTTAATAAGTATGTTACTATATAGTTGTTCGTCAGAAGTTAATGTCCTTGCCGAAGGAATGACAAGTAACCCTTCCATTGTTTGTACTCCAGTATTCAGTGAGTCTAACCAGCAATTCATTCTCCTTTGTATACTATCATTGCCATGGCCTGTCCATGACTCGTTAAATTTTGCGAACCAATCTGGGTCATTAGGATAATTACATCTTGAATATCCCCCGTGTAATTGCCCAATAACCTTATGACCTGAATTTAATAGAGGGGAACCTGATGAACCATACTCTGTTATCCCGTGTTCAGTTGGAGTGAGTTTCCATGTTACTTTCCAATGAGAAGCACTAGAAGATTCTAAGTAATCAAGATAATATGTGGATATAGGTTGATTTTCTACTGTGGATATTTTTTTGACATCACCTCTCGGATGATGAATGCATACACCTGGATTACCACTTTCTCCAGAATGATCCCATCCTAAGTAATATGGTGTATAACCTATAAGCTCTGAAGGGTCTTCTGTTAATCTGAGGAGAGCGAAGTCTGAATATGAATTATTTGCAACGACTATTGCTCCAGAAGTAGAATAAAAAGTTGGCTCAATATTGATGTCATCACACCCTGGTGTCTCATAATTCCAATAGAAAGTAAAATTGTCTAAATTGGGTAATGTATCTGCATCGAATTTTATATAAGAAAGGGAATTGTTATCCCAAACTTTCAAACAGTGGTTAGCGGTAAGTAAATAAGGCTTTTGACTAAGGTCAGTTACATTTATAAGTGCCCCGGTACAAACCCTGTTGTTATTTACTACAATCATGGCAACAGCATTTTTCTCATTCTGCCAGTCCTGCCCCTCTACACAATTAACATTAACTTGACAACTTCCAGAACTACCAAAGCCATCTTCCCGCCAATTGACATACCTATACCCATGAACCACATATTCTATAGAGATGAGGGCATCAGACATGACGTCTTTCGGTTGATAGTATTCCAATACAACATCATTCCCATAGACAAGCCCCGTTGCAAATCCTCTAACGTTCTCCTTGTCACCTTTATTGTTTCTGCTAGTGAAAGCCCCAATGGAATGTTTTCTGTCTTTTGAGAACACAAAAAACTTTCCGCCTTCAGGAATCCAAAACTTGTCGTAGCTGAAATTCACTGACAACGCACCAGGACACACGACATTAAGTTGCCATAATTTATCGCCATTTGGCAGATCGTACCATGTTCCCGAGTTGGTGAGGTCATAATTTACCTTATGGGAATAACCGAATCGTGGGGGCATGTCGTATTCTTCGTCTTCCTTGTCTTCTGCCTCAATCTTTTCCATATCCAATGCAGGCATGGTAACAGTTGCTGTCGTTCTAATTGTTCCGTCTGCCAGCTTCATTGACGTTTGGAAACTGACAGGTTGTTCATTGGTGCTCAGCTGAGCATTGGCACTAATATAAGCTACCAAAAATGACAAAGTGAAAAATACCTTTTTCATAACACCTCTTTTTGTTCCTATTGATCTTGTGCAAGCACGTTTTTACTTTCAATCTGCCAAATCACCACTTACGTACACATTGCCACAGAAATAGCCTGCATATTTACCTTGAATATTCGGTCCACTATAATATGTAGAGAACATGCTGGAACCAAGGACACCTGCACCACCTGCACTTCCAATGCCTGAATGTATGCCAGTGACTCCATAATGACGACCAACAGAACTATAATAATAGGGGTCAACGACACCACGGACACCATGATTCTGCTCCGGGGTATAGGTGGATGTGGTTTTAATTACACCTTCTATTCCAATATTCATATAGTCCATGGAGCTTTTGGGAGAAGCGACAATTCCAATGTTTGACTGTGGATTTTGGAATAAAGAAGTTCCTGCATTTACCGTTAGTGATGAAGAAAGAAGGATTGTCTCACCTATGCCAACATTGCCCGCAGCATCAACCACTAACTGCGCATGGGATATACTATAAGAGAACAAAACAGCAAAAGCGGTGATAATAGATTTTTTCATTTTAATATGATAAATAATAGATTTCTTGAAAGGAGGCAAAGAGGCCGAAACCTCCTGCCTCAGTGAGTGATTGTTTTAAAGATAGATAAATCCGTAGAAGTAGTAGCTGCTACCGTCTGGGTAGAGCTGGATCTCATACTCACCGGAGAGCCACGAAGGCAATACGACACTGTTCGTACCGGCAACAACAAATGTTTGATAAACCATTTCACCATCCTCATCTAATAATGTAAGGGTGTAGTCTGGATGAGAGGACTCGAACGTCAGCACGTAGTCTTCAAGCGTTACTACTGGTGGGTTCACGGGAGACTTGGGCAGAGGGTGAACAGAACCTCCTTGACCAAAGATTTCAACTACGAAAGTCACGTCTGACGGAACGGCTTTCGAATTCAATGACGTGCAGCATAAGAATGCAAGAAATAGAAATAGTTTTTTCATCGTTGATATGTTTTAAAATTAACGATGCAAAAGTACTTCTATTAGCTCACTCTGACAAGCAAAAACAAAACAAAGAATAAACAAAAATTAAACAAAAACGAATCTAAAAGCATGATAATCAGCAAGAATACACTACTGAATGTGCCATATCATTTTATCAAATTCTTCTGCTTTTCCCTTTATATCAAACACTGTTTTCAGTAATTGCACTCTGCGGCTGTACACATATTGTGGAGTGGTGTTGGTAAGCATACTGATTTCTGAGTAGGCAAAATGAAGCCTTATCAACATGCATATCTGGTAATCTACCTCCTTGAGGTGTCTCCGCGCATTCATTCTTTTATAGAACAAAGGTAGGCAACAGTCCATCATTTTTTGTAAATCATGCCAGTCTTTCTTTGTGACTTTCTCACGTGGATGTGAGCATAAATAGTGGAATCGTTTGTATTCTGCAGTCTCTATGAACGTACTTTCAAGAGGAATCTCTTGGTTTATGATTTGATGGTATTGGTCTATCTGCTTTTGTCTTGCGATTATCTCCTGTTCTTTTTGGGCTATCAGTGCTTCGGTTTCATTCCTTTTCAGCTGTAGTAAGTCGCTTTTTGCTCGTTCTTGCTGTTCTATCTTCTGCTGATAGCCTTGCATGATGCTTAGGAGTTCTTCCCTCTTTTTTCTTTTGTAGCGTCTGAAAGTAACCACTGATAAAACGGCAATAATCACGAATAGTACCAGAAACAAAAGAAGCATGTAATACCTTCTTAATGACTCTTCTGACTTTTCGTGAGCCAATTTCTGATACCTATTATAGTTGTAAAGCGACTGCATGCGGCTTAGCTGTCTTGTGTTTGAATCTTGGAAGCGCTTCTCGCTTGTTTGGTAGCAGAGGTTAGCATATTTGGCTACGGAATCAGCATCACCCTTCAGCATGAAAAGTTCATAAAGACCTTTATAGCCAGCCTCTGTTGCATCTATGTTCATAGTAGAACAAATGGCATCTCTATAGTAGTATTCCGCTGAATCCAACTGGTTAACACCTAGATAATAATTGCCCTTACTATAATAATAGATTTCTTTACCTTGAGCAATCTTATTATCAACAAAGAAAGAAGAATTCTTTTCGAAATAGTCTAAATATTGTTTTGCTTGACAATAATCTTTATCTTTAATCAGCAAGTCAATATATAGAGGCAGGCAATCGGCTGCCATAGCAGAATCTCCGTAAAGTATGTATTCGTCATAAGCATCTAAGATATATTTCTTTACGTTATCTTTATCTCGAAGCAAATCATACGCTACACTTTTCCATTCCAATGTGATAATCCAACTGAGGGTGTCATTGGCATGATGTGCACACGCATTCATATAATCAAGTTCATTGAGCATCTCATTAGGCATGAGTTGCTCGTAAAACAAACTTACCGACTGGGCATGAATACGGGTCAAGAGATGATAGTTGCAGTCATTTGCTGTAGTGTCAGCACATTCTATTGCTGTATGATATTCTTCTAGTGCTTGTGGTGCCTCACCCATATCCGCATACGTCCGGCCTAGGATATAGTGGGCGCGCATGCGCTCGTTGGGAGTGCCGTGGCGGTCGAAGTACTTCACGAGGCGCTCGGCGAGCGAGTCGTTGGTCATCACGGAGTCGGCACGGTTCTGCCGCTCCAGCTCCTCGAGCTGTGCGCGCATCTGACTGCCGTCGCCCGAACAGGAGGCAAGGACAATAACCAATAAACAATAACCAATAACCGTTATTGCGCGGGCCGTCTTATTTGCTGTAATCATCTGTTTCATACTGGTTTTCTTTTGTCGCTTCACTTGTTCGCCTGCAAAGATGTGAGTTTTTGTTATTCTAGCAACCATTTCCATGCTGGTATGACCTCTATAATGCTGCCATCATCAAGTTTGATCGTTTCCTCTTCATCAAATGTCA